>DATDHL010000492.1:0-12249 GCA_036521575.1 Edaphobacter sp.
CGTGAAGCTCATCACCCGTACCCTCTTCGTCGTCATCTTAATCGTCATCGTCTCCGCCTTAATCGTCACAGGCAACTACGTCACCCTCCCCACCCACAACGCCTCCCAGACCCACTTTGACACCATCGTCGTCCTCGGCACCCCCTCCCAAGCCGACGGCACCCCCAGCCCCGAGCAGCGCGAGCGCGTCCTCGAAGGCGTCCGCGAGTACAAAGCCGGCGTCGCCCCGCACATCATCATGACCGGAGGCCCCGCCCATAACCATTTCGTCGAAGCCCACACCATGGCCCAACTCGCCGCAACCCAGGGCATCCCCGCCTCCGACATCCTCGAAGAACCCCAGGCCCTCAACACCATCCAGAACATCTATTACTCTGCCCAGCTCATGCATCAGCACGACTGGTCCTCTGCCGAAGTCATCAGCTCCCCCAATCACCTGGGCCGCACCGCCCTCATCCTCGACACCTTCAACCGCACCCAACCCACGTTATCCATCGACTGGAGCACCCATCCCGCTCCCTGGCCAGAAGAGTACAGCCTCCCCCGCGAACTACTCCTCGACTACGGCGAAGCCTTGCGCTGCCTCCAACTCCGCATCAAGGGATTCCCACCCTCAAAGTTCCTTCCTGCACATTGAAATTAATCCCCGCTAACCCGACTCAGCTACAATTCCCCCAATCATGTAACGCAATTTCGCTACGCGTAGCAAGTTGGCCGGCACTATGCTCACTGCATCACTCGACCCCCATCTCGTCCTCAACTGCACACCGCAACTTGCCTGCACCACCACCCCGGACGGCACCATCAACTTCCTCAACACCCGTTGGTTCGACTTCACCGGTCGCCCCTGCTCCGACCTCGTCGACAACGATCTCGAATCCTTCTGGATCTCCTGCGTCCATCCCGACGACCGCGACATCGTATACCAGCAGTGGGCCGAAGGCGTTCCCCTGGGCAAGCCCTTCGAAGGCCGCTACCGCATCCTCGGCCGCGATGGCGAGTACCACTGGTTTTTCTCCAATGCCATCCCCATGTTCGAGAACGGAACCCTCATCGGCTGGGTCTGCACCTCCACCAATATCCAGCCCCAGATATCCGCCGAGAACCGCTTCAGCCGTCTCATCGAAACCAGCTTTGTCGGCGTCTCCATCAGTGATGCCTCCGGCAACATCACCTACATGAATCCCTCGCTGCTCAAGCTCCTCGGCTATGAAAGAAGCGAGGTAGTGGGCCGCATGCGCTGGCAGGACCTCACCCCGCCCGAGTTCGCGCAAATCGACGCTGTGGCAGACCGGCAACTCACCGCCACCGGCATCTGCCAGCCCTACGAGAAGGAAAACTTCGCCCGCGATGGCCGCCGCGTCCCAATTCTCGTCGGCGCTACCTGCATCCGGGACGAAACCGGAGCCAAAACCGAAAACGCTGCCTTCATCCTTGACCTCACGCACCTCAAGCGCGCAGAGACCGCCCTGGTCCAATCCGAGAAACTCGCTGCCGTTGGTCGTCTCGCCGCCTACATCTCCCACGAGATCAACAATCCCCTCGAAGCCATCACCAACCTCCTTTACATCGCCCGCACCCATCAGGATCTGCACCCGGAGGTCGCCGATCATCTCTCTCTCGCCGAGGCCGAGGTCATTCGCTGCGCCCAGATCACCACCCAGACTCTGCGCTTCCATCGTCAGAGCACCCGACCCACTGCCGTCACCGCCACCCAGCTCTTCGACTCCGTCACTACCCTCTACAAGGGACGTCTCGCCAACTCCAGCATCTCCATCCACCGCGGCCCCATCACCCCATCGTCATTCCATTGCTTCGAGGGCGAAATCCGACAGGTCCTCAGCAATCTCGTCGCAAACTCGATCGACGCCATGCGAACCGGAGGACGCATCAGCCTGCGCGCCTACAAGACAACCCATTCCGTCACCGGCGAACAAGGCGTCCGTCTCATCCTCGCCGACACGGGCCACGGCATGTCGCCCGAAGTCGTCCAAAAGATATTCCACCCCTTCTTCACCACTCGCGAGTTGGCCGGCACTGGCCTTGGCCTCTGGATCTCCAAGGACATCACCGACAGCCACGGCGGTCGCCTCACCGTTCGTAGTCGCGAGCACCACGGCACCGTCTTCAACCTCTTTCTTCCTCTGCATCCCTAGCTCTCACCCATCGGGTCACCGACCATCCAAGGCGGTACCGGTAAGCCCGTTGTTCTCCTTTTGAAGGACAAAAAACTTACCCATTCTTTGCACAAAGGGAAAATGCTTTCCCTTTTTCGCCTAAAAATCCTTGAAAACAGCCTTTCTACCCCTCAGCTTTTGGCCATTCCCTTGCATATATGCAAGTTGTCTCACAGGAGCCCTCTCTATGTATTTTAGGTCTTTCGCTGTATTTGCTTGCCTCGCTGCAGGTTCTCTCTTTGCCGCGGCTGATACCATTCCCTACGGGAACGCCGGTACCATCGCTTCGCAGTCCACCCTCACCGCCGCCTCCACCGGCAGCATCACCGGATACTTCGTCTCCCAAAGCGCCGGCGACGACGACAGCATCCGAATGATCGACGTCAACACCGGTTGGGTCAGCGACTACTTCTTCGCCAACCACTCTACCGCCGTCGGTGCCACCGCAGACTTCGGTCACGTCAACGCCGGCGACACCCTCGTCTTTGAACTCTACAACTACTCCACCGGTCAGCTCTTCGCCTCCGATGGATCCCACAGCGTAGACGGAGTCAACCACGCCTACACCACAGACTTTGCAGGCGGCATCCTCAATGGAACATCCTTTGGGGCTGGAACCTTTGTCGGTATGGAAGACCTCCCCAACGGCTCCTCCGACTTCGACTACAACGACGACGCCTTCATCTTCACCAATGTCGCTTCCGTCGGCGATCCTTCTCCAGTACCCGAGCCCAGCAGCCTTCTGCTCCTCGGCACCGGAGCACTCGGAGCCGCCGGGGCTCTGCGCCGTAAGCTTTTCAACTAATCCCCTGTTCCTTCACTTATCGCCATCCTTCGCTTCTTCAAAACAAGCGAAGGATGGCACTTTTTTGCCAAAAAACCACAGAAAATCCCAACAAAAACCGATCATGTAGCCTACTCACAGACACCCTCCGGAGAAAGCATGATCATCATCGACGACGAATACGTCACCCTCGATACCCCCACTGGCCCCATGCGGACCCACATCGTCCGTCCCGCCGCCCCCGGCAGCTACCCCGGCATCGTCTTCTACTCCGAAATCTTTCAGATCACCGCGCCCATCCGCCGCACCGCTGCCATGCTCGCCGGCCACGGCTACATCGTCGCCATGCCCGAGATCTACCACGAGTACGAGCCCGCAGGTACCATCCTCCCCTACGACCAATCCGGCTCCGACCGAGGCAACGAGCTCAAAACCACCAAGACCATCGAAAGCTACGACTCCGATGCCCGCGCCGCCATCGACCACCTCAAGTCCCGCCCCGACTGCACCGGCCGCATAGGAGCCATGGGCATCTGCATCGGCGGCCACCTCGCCTTCCGCACAGCTATGAACCCCGAGGTCCTCGCCACAGCCTGCTTCTACGCCACCGACATCCACAAAGGCAGCCTTGGCCACGGCATGCACGACGACTCCCTCCACCGAGCCGCCGACATCCAGGGCGAACTCCTCATGATCTGGGGTCGCCAGGACCCGCACATCCCCGTCGAAGGCCGCCTCAAAGTCCTCGCCCGCCTCAACGAACTCGGCACCCGCCTCAGCTGGCACGAGGTCAACGGAGCTCACGCCTTCATGCGCGACGAGGGCCTACGCTACGACCCCGAACTAGCCCACCGCCTCTACGACCTCGTCTTCGACCTCTTCCACCGCAAACTAGCCGAAGGCGACATCACAGCCTCCCTCACCGCCAGCCCCGAAACCCGCCACTAAGCTGTAAGGGCATGCGGTTGCTTTTGTCGTTTACTGTTCTCGCTCTTGTTGGTTGCCTTTTTTTGGGCCCACCTAACTCCGTCATCTCGACCGAAGCAGTTCACAGTCTCATCGTGAACTGCGCAGTGGAGAGCCCCCCCATTTTGCTTTTGCCGTTGTTCATTCCTTCGCGCCCCCTGGGGGCCGTTTGGGTCGAGGGTTCGCAATCGCGGTTGCTCTTTTCCCTAAAAATATGTCAACCCCGAAAACCCGATAACCGTAAATGAATCAGCGATATAGGATTGCCGAAAAATTAGCCCCGTTTCGCTATACTAGAGTTAGACTCGAAAAGCCCCGGAGTTACTCCCGGGGCTTATCTTTGGTCTACCCTGACACAGACCGAGGTCCAGACCTAAAGTATTATTTTTGAATACTTTGCGCTAAAAGTTTGGGGGGAGGGGTACCGGTGGGAAGAAAGCAGATCATCGGGACTGGCTTCCTCCTGCTCTGCCTCCTGAGAGCAACCGCCTGGATCCTCCCCACCGGCGCGAGCTCACTTCCTGCGGCGGAGCAGCAGGCAATCATATACGGAATCGCCGGAACCGGAGCACTCCTGTTCGCAGGACGTGGGCTATCCACCCGTCTGCGAGCACCCATCTGGACCAGCTTGTCGCTCGTCAGTTTGGGGCTGTTTGGATTACCCGTTGTACTCATCGGATGGGCACGCGGCAGCGTAACCGAGACAGGAACATCCGCGCTATTCGCGGCAGTCCCTGCAGTAGTTGCCATGGTGATGGCCAACGGAAGTGACGGAGTAGGATTCATGTTCCTGACCCCGGCACTCGTTGCCTTTGGAGGCGCCTTACTGCTCCTGCCGTTAAGTTTGCCCGAGTCACTTCAGGGCGACCTGAGGCTGGCCGGATTGATTCTGGCGATCCTCCTGGTCGGCATTGCAAGTGTACGAATCTTCCGGTTCTTGCAGCAGGTAGCGTACCTAGATGCCGTGATAGTTGTCGGTCTTTCAAACGCGATCTTCCTGACGATCTACTGCATCGCGAATGGATCGCTAGCATGGAGATGGACTCAATTAACCTCGATCGTCTCCATCGCTTCGCTGGTTGATCTGGCCGAGATAGCACTGCTGATCGGGCTGCTGCGAGTAATGCCGCCAATCCGCCTGTCGGCACGCTATCTATTGATTCCGCTCTTCACCGTAATCGAGGGATACGTTGCATTGCAGCCGCAGCTGACAACGAGATTTCTGGTCGGCGCCGCTCTCCTAACCGCCGGCGCGGCATGGATTCTGTTTGCCCCAATCGAGGAGAATGCTCCCCCGTTGTCACTCCGCTGATGCTTTTCGACAGGACGTTTGGAGGTAAACTGCGAGGGATGGCTGCTTCCATGTACATCGTAGTTGAGGGCGAAGACCCGGGGTTCGACATCTTCGTCAATGGCCGCTCCCTCGCGCGCCACGAAGACGCACTCGAGGAGCTCGCCCTCCGTCAGAGTGTAAAGCCCCTCATCGAATTCTTCTCCGCCGACGAGAACTCCATGTCCCTCCTCATCGAAGAAGGCGCAGGCAACAAAGAACTGATGCAGCGGCTCCCTCCCCCGCAGTGGTACTCACCCAGCGACGGACTCGTCACAGTACGCGCTCTCGTTCAGGCGCTCGAAGCCGAACCGCAGCAGCTAGGCTCCGAGGGCGAGCAGGTCCTCTCAGAGCTTCTGGAGTACTGCAAAGTACTCGAAAAAACGAAAGCCCGCGACCTGCGGTGGCATCTAGCCGTCAGCTGGCGCTAACTAGGAATCGGAAACAGAAAGGCCGCGCCATAGCAGCGCGGCCTTTCAATTTAGGTGTTACTCGCAAGAACTAGCGATTACCGCCGCCCTGCGGAGCGCCCGAGCCCGGACGACGTCCGCCGCGACGGCGACGCCCACTAGGACGACGCTGCTGTCCCCCAGGCCCACCGTCCGCCTGAGGCTTGGGCTGCTGCCCATCGACAGGAGTCTCTGCTCGATTGAAATTCGGCTCCTCGGCAACATCATCGCCGTCTTCGTCGAAGTCCTCGTCGTCCTCGCTCTCAGACACCTCGACATCAGCAGCGCGTCCGCGCGGTGCAACCGGTTCAGCAACAGCTCCATCAACTCCAGCCTGCGCAGGATCAGGCAAACCAAGCTTCGCGCGCTGTTCACGCAGAACAGCCTTCCTCGAGAGCTTGATCCGGTTGCCTTCGATCGCCAGCACCCTCACCAGAATCTGATCGCCCTCACGCAGCTCGTCCTTGACCTCTTTCACGCGATGCTCTGCGATCTCGGAGACGTGCAGCAAGCCATCAGTTCCAGGGAAGATCTCGACAAACGCGCCGAACTCAGCCAACCGAACCACCTTACCGAGATAAGTCTTCCCAACCTCCGGAACAGCGGTCAGATCAGTGATCATCTGGATCGCCCGTGCGAGGCCATCCGCATCGCTCGAAGCCACATTCACACGGCCCGAATCATCGACGTCGATCTTCACGCCAGTCGCATCGATGATGCCCCGGATCACCTTACCTCCGGGTCCAATCAGGTCACGGATCTTGTCAGTAGGAATCTGAAGCGTGTGAATCCGAGGAGCAAACTTGGACTTCTCCTCATTAGCGCCCGCAATCGTCGCATCCATCGTGTCCAGAAGCGACAACCGTCCGCGCCGAGCCTGCTCAAGGGCCTCACGCATGATCTGCGGCGTAATCCCCATGATCTTGATGTCCATCTGCAGCGCAGTAATACCCTTGCGAGTACCAGCCACCTTGAAGTCCATATCGCCATAGTGATCTTCGGCACCCGCGATATCGGTGAGAACGGCATACTTATCGCCTTCCTTCACCAACCCCATAGCCACACCAGCAACCGACCCCTTAATAGGGATGCCAGCCTGCATCAGCGACAGAGACGCACCGCACACCGTTGCCATCGAGGACGATCCATTCGACTCCAGAATGTCGGAGACCACGCGCAGCGTATACGGCGACTCATCTTCAGCCGGCAACACAGCTTCAATCGCTCTCGAAGCCAGGGCACCATGGCCAATCTCACGCCGGCCAACACCGCTCATTCTGCCAACCTCGCCAACCGAGAACGGCGGGAAGTTATAGTGCAGCATGAAGCGGCGCTTCTGCTCACCTTCATAGCTCTCGAGCCGCTGCGCATCATCAGTCGTGCCCAGCGTCGCACTCACCAACGCCTGTGTCTCTCCACGAGTGAACAGCGCCGAGCCATGCACTCGCGGCAGAACTCCAACCTCCACCGTGACTTGACGAATCTCGTCAAACGCCCGGTGATCTGGACGAATGCGCTCATTCAGAACCTGATCGCGGAAGATCTTTTCACGCAGCGCCTCATAGTACTTGCTGAGCTTCTTCGCCGCTGCGGCATCTCCTTCGGGCAGCTCCTTCTTCAGCTCGTCCTTGATGTTCTTCACCAGCGCATAGCTGTCGAACTTCGGGTGCTTCTGCGTGTCGAGCGCATCCTTCAACTGCGCACCGATCTTGCTGGTCAATTCCTCAAGATACGCATGGTCAACCTCGGCAGGCGTAACGGTGCGCTTTGTCTTCCCTGAGCGGCTGACCAGGTCCTCAATCGCAGCGCAGATCTTCTTGATCTCGCCATGTGCAAACTCGATGGCATCGACGACACGATCCTCAGCGACTTCCTTCGCCCCGGACTCAATCATCACGATGCCATCCTTGGTCCCCACGACCATGATGTTCAGCAGGCTCTTCGCGCGCTCATCATACGTCGGGTTCACAACGAACTGATCATCGACGATTCCAATCCGCACCGCACCCACCGGCCCATGGAAAGGAATGTCGCTCAGAGCAAGCGCGCAGCTGGCGCCATTGATGCCGAGCACATCCGGATCATTCTCTTTATCCGCGGAGTAAACAAATGCGACCACCTGAGTCTCATTCCGAAACTCCTCTGGAAATAGCGGGCGGATCGGCCGGTCGATCTGGCGGCTCGTCAGAATCTCTTTTTCGCTAGGGCGTCCTTCGCGCTTAATAAACCCACCCGGAATGCGGCCGCCTGCATAGGTAAACTCGCGGTACTCAACCGTCAGGGGAAAGAAGTCAATGCCTTCCTTCGGGTCCGGCGAAGCCACCGCCGTTGCCAAAACTACGTTGTCGCCGCTTGTCGTCAGCGCTGCGCCCGAGGCTTGCTTCGCCATCCGGCCCGTCTCAAATTTAATTTGCTTGCCGCCGGCAAGCTCAACTGTAACGTCCTGCTTCATGTTGCCTCTCTTCTCTCGTATCACTCGGTATATATGGAAACTTTTTGAACGCGCCGTCTCTTCTGCAGACGCGAAAAAGTGCAGCTCGGCTATGCGGCTTTTGAGCCACAAGCGAACTGCACTGGTATAGAACGATCAACTGGGATCGACCAGCATCGGAAAACAACGGAGGCTACTCCCCCGCCCATCGTCAGCAACTCCAACCGCAAGGTCTCGTCCGACCTTGCACGAAGTTTGCCACCCGAATGAGGACGGGCTGTATGTGCTTCCATGGTTTGTTTGGTATCTCCGGAGTCGATGCGTTTACTTGCGGATTCCCAGTTTGCCGATAACCTCGCGGTAGCGATCGGCATCGCACTTCTTTAGGTAATCAAGCAAACGGCGACGCTTGCTCACGAGCATCAGAAGCCCGCGGCGCGATCCGTGGTCCTTCTTGTGTGCTTTGAAGTGTTCCGTCAACTCGCCGATGCGCTCGCTCAAGATCGCGATCTGAACCTCGGGACTCCCGGTATCTGAGTCGTGGGTACGGAACTTCTCAATAATGTCTGTCTTTTTAGCGGATGCCAACACAGCTGTTTCTACTCCTGATCTTCTAGTCCACTCTTAGTGTCTATGTAAGAATAGCACCGCAAACGAACGGGGGCAATAAAAGCAACCCCTTCGCGACCCAAAAACTACTATTTAAAAACAACTTACGCAATATGAGTCTTCAAAAAGGTCAAGGTACGTTCTCGCGCTAAAGTTGCCGCTGGAGGATAAAAGTCGACGCGAGCGTCGCAATTAAATCCATGTCCGGCATTCTCATAAACATAGATCTCCACCTCAGGATGCGCTGAACGTACCGCCTCCACCTGGTCTTTGCCAATATGGGTGTCCTTCGCTCCAAAATGCAACATCACCGGACAGCTGGGCTCCTCCGCGGCAAACTTCCCGATTCCGCCTGGATAGTAGCCCACGCAACACGACGGCTGCATCTTCAGAGTCTCGCCTCGCGTAGCCGTCATCCAACTCATCAAGCCGCCAAAACAAAACCCTACGACACCAATTCCCTTCCCACTTTGCTTCGCCAATCCATAAGCTGCGGCGATATCCAACAACGCCGTTTCGGGCCGCAGTTTCCCCATCAGTTCATAGGCATGTTTGGCATCCTCACCTTCGTACTTTAGCTCCACTCCTTGCTCATACCGATCAAACAAGGCTGGCACGGCTACGAGAAACCCATCGCCGGCAAATGCATCAGCAACTCGACGAATATGCCCATTCACGCCGAATATCTCTTGAATAAGGACAAGCGCACCGACAGGCTCGCTCTTCGGGCGTGATACATACGCGTTCAGAACATGTCCGTCATCGGCGTTCAACTTCACCCATTCGCTCATAGCCACACCTCATCAGTTATGGAACATAACATAACCAGGATGCTCCGGACCTTGCCCTATCTTCATTGCTCCTGATTGGAGTCCGCGTGCCCCCTGATCTCTCCAGTCCACCGCAGAAATCGAAAGAACTGCCGCTTTTCTCTCCAGAAGAACTGCCAGAAATCACGCGCCCCAACCGTCTCAGCGCGTTGTCCGGAGTAAGTCTCGAGCCGCCAGCGAAGATAAGGGCTCCTCCACGGTCGCAGCCGATTGCCACGCGTCGCATTCCAAAGAAATCTGACTCCTTCGACCATACTTCTTCAGTATAGAGAAAGCGCATTGCCCATCTCTGGGGATGGGCAATGTTGGAAATCCAATGCAAGACAATGTAGCCCCAGCTAGAGAGCACCCTTCTTACTGGATGTAGTCAAAAAGATTATTCTTTTCGAGCGCACTGATCACGTTCATCAAGGCCTCATTCTGCACTTCGGCGGACTTCAATTGTGTCGCCACAGACGCTGTATCGGAAGCAACTAGATTACTTTGCTGAGCCTTCAACTCAGTCTCTTCTGTTTGGACGTACGTACTGGTTGCCTGCAAACGGCTGAGCGAGGTATCCAGAACGCTCCGCTGCTGTGACACCTGCCCGATTGCCGTCGTTAGAGCCGCGCTGTCAGCCGCCGAAGTAGATCCGGCGGTCCCGCCCGAGAAATCCGCAATCAGTTGATTCAGCGCTCCCAACACCCCGGTCGTCCCTGTGCCAAAGATGGACGAGCCCGGAAGATTCACCTGGAGTTTCTGCCCGGTCGGCGTCGTCACGTATTGCACATTGGTATCGCCGGCGTAGTTTACCGTCGCAGGAGAAGTTGATGTATCCAGCGTAAACGGCTGAGCCGAACCCTGGCTGCCAGCAAACAAATAATTTCCTTGATAGCTTGTATTTGCCAGCGATAGCAACTGATCGCGAATCCCCGTCAACTGTTGAGCAATCGCCGACAGGTTCGCCGCATCCAGCGTCCCGTTGCTACCCTGCACTGCCAGCGTCACCGCGGATGTCAACTGCGTCACCACCTCACCCAGCGCCGAGTCCGTCACCTGTAGCATGGAACTCTCGTTCGACGCAGTCTGAACATATTGGTCATCCTGCGCAATCTCGCTGTCGATCATCGAAGCCTGTGCGGCAGCCCCCGGATCATCCGCAAGTGTTGTCACACGCAAACCGCTCGACAACTGGGATGTCAGATTGGCCTCAACGCTCTGTGACTGATCAAGTGAACTCGATAAATTCGTAACAAAATTAGGATCGACCCTCAAGAAACTCCTCCTTCTACATCGTCGTGAGGCAACACATTGCCGGTTACGATACCGTTGTCTCGACTCCAAGATTCAACGCACTCGCAACAATCTGGTCAGCCACTGAGAACACCTTTGCAGCTGCCTGATAGGCCCGTTGGTATTGGGTAAGGTTTGCCGCCTCATCATCGAGCGACACACCAGAGAGAGCATCGCGCTGAGACGTCAGTTGCGTGAGCATCGCCTGCTGCGCTGTATTGTCCGTGGTTGCTCCAGACACAGCATTCCCAATCTGCGACAGGAGCGACGCATAGTAGGTCGAAGCCGTCTCGCCGCCGACAATGTTCGTCGTTGACAATCCCGCCAGCAGCGTAGCGTTCGCGTTCCCCGTCGATCCCTCGCTGGCCGCTGCAGATGCGATCGCTTGCGGATCGGTCGTAGCTACCGCTATCGATCCCGCCGCGCCGCTCGAACTGCCAGGAAGCGTGAAGATAGCTTGCCCGGGATTCCCGTTCCCATCCAGGCCCTGCTCGTTCTGTTGGTTCACCTGCGTCCCGATCGCATAGGCGAAGCTGTCGAGCGTGTTCACGAAACCAGGTAACTCCTGATCCCTGGCCTGCAAGACTCCTCCTAACGACCCTCCCGTCAGACTTGATGTCACATCCTGCCCGTTGGGTCCGGCAAGAATATGCGTCGCTCCCGATACCTGAGCCGTACTCATCGCATAAGACTGGTCGCCCGCGACCAGCACTGCACCATTGCTGGTCGTCAACGTAATCCCATTGTTCTCTGTCGATATCTGGTTCAACCCAACATATTGCGACAACTGAGCGATCGCGGCCTGCCGTTCGTCTTCCAGAACTCCCGCATCCTGGCTCGGACTTACGCTGGCGATCTGCTGATTCAAAGAGGCAATGGTCGTTGTCAAAGTGTTCACTTGGCCAACAATACTTCCTACCTGCTGGTCGAGGCTCGACGACACCTGAGCCAATTGATTGGAAGCTGTATTGAAAGCTGCCGCCAATGTCTGCGCTGCTGCGATTACACTCTGCCTCGTCGACGCATCAGCAGGATTGCTCTCGAGCGCCGAAAGTGATCCAAAAAACGAATTCATCGCCGAGCCGATATCAGTCGTAGCCGCCGAGGTCGACGTCGACGTCAATCCGAATACACTCTGGATCTGTTCCAACGCTGTCTCAAATGCTTCGCTCTGTGCCTGCGTCTGCGTCTGTGTCTGTACTCGTTGTTCGAGCACCCTGTCCCGCTGCGAGATAGCAGTCGCACCGCCGCTCGTGCTATACGTGTTGCCGTTGATCGTCACCAGGTCACTCGATTGCCACACTGCGACCTCACGCGTATAACCCGAAACACTCTGATTCGCTACATTCGTCGAAGTTATGTTAAGTGCTTCCTGATCAGCCTGGAGCGCTGATCGCGACA
>DATDHL010000493.1:0-25040 GCA_036521575.1 Edaphobacter sp.
TGGACTCCGGCCGGATATTCTGATTGACACGGAAGAAATTATCGGGGTCGTACCTCGCTTTCGTCCGAGCCAGCCTCTCGTAGTTGCCGCGGTACGTCGCACGAATGCGTTCTTCGCCTTCGCCTTCCATCATGAAGTTTATGTACGCCCCTCCGGCTCCGTATGGATGAAGCGCATCCCAGTAATTCTTAGCCCAGGCGGTGATGTGATCTTTATTCGCCGGATCCGGGTCTACCCCGACGATTACTTCGCTCCAGGTGGCATCGCGATAACTCCATGGCGTGTCATTGTTTGTCGGTTTGTGTGCGGCGCCGTTGATGGGGTAGAGATGCATCGTCGAGTGCAGTGAAGGCAATTCGGAGCCATGTTCTACGTGGAGAGCGATCGCCTCGTCGCTCAGTTCCTTAACGAAGTCAGCCTTCCAGTACCACTGCAAACCTGGCGGATAGAGGCCGTCGAACATGGTTTGCAGCATGGGAAAAGGCATGGGTGCAAAAAATTCGAAAGCTGGGCGTCGGAATCTGCGCAGTGGTTCGAGAATCTCATTCGCTCGTTCCAAGGTTCCGATAGAGCACCAAACGATGCCGCACATTTTTTTGAAATGTATCTCTTCGGGGAAGGGAGGTCCGGGGGGAACGGTAAGAAATGCAAAGAAACCATTGATCTCCTGCGGCGCCTGGACGATGAACTCGCGATACCACTTCATGACATCAGAGGCCTGATCCAGGTTCCACAGTATCGGGCCGGCACACACCATTTGAACCGGATGTGCCTGGAAGAGAAACGAAGTCACTACACCGAAGTTTCCTCCACCTCCACGGATGGCCCAGAATAAATCGGGATTCTCGTTGACGCTGGCTACTACAAATCTTCCATCAGGCAGGACAACATCGGCTTCTAGGAGGTTATCGATGGTTAGGCCGTACTGTCGCGTGAGATGTCCCATGCCACCTCCCAGGGTCAAGCCTCCGACTCCGGTCGTCGAAATAATTCCAGATGGCACCGCGAGTCCAAATGCATGCGTCGCGTGATCGACATCGCCCCAGGTGGTACCGCCACCAACACGTACCGTCCGTGCCGTTGGGTCGACGTGAACGTACTTTATGGGGGAGAGGTCGATGACCAGACCATCATCGCAGACTCCCAAGCCTCCGGCATTATGGCCGCCGCCTCGAATCGAAACGCGCAGATTATGCTTTCGGCCGAAATGAATGGAGGTCATCACGTCGGCTACATCCGCGCACTTAGCGATCAAACGCGGTTTGCGATCGATCATCGCGTTATATACTTTGCGTTCTTTCTCGTATTGCGCATCTGTCGGCTCAATCAGATCGCCGCGGAGTTGGCCTTTGAATTCGGTGACATCTTCCTGTTGCATGTCTCCTGCCTTTCTTGGCAAAAATCCTGCCACTTTATCTTCCCAATGCGCGCCTCACGAAAGCATTACCCGCCACTCCGGAAGAGAATCGATTCTAACTCTCAAGTAGAGAGGCGTGTAATGTGAGGTCGAAGGGCGCGGGGTGAGGTGATTTTTCCTGTTCAAAACCCCTCATGTCGCGCACCAGCGACATTATGACCGAGCTTCATACACGATGTTGAAGGGTGTTTCCGTTGCTCGGCGAAAGCGATTGAACCCAGCCGACATCACAACTTCACGAATGCGTGTCTCACCGGCTTGAGCACCGAGGCAGAGACCAACTTCCTGCGATCGTGAGCAAGGTGTGCACAGCAGGGTCGACAAAGAATAGTAGACCCGACCGACGGGATTCAGATTGTCCTTCAGCTGGTCGTTTGCGAAGGGTTCGACGATCATCCATGTCCCATCCTTTGCTAGAGACTGCCGGACGTGCGCAGCTGCTCCAATAGGGTCGCCCATGTCGTGCAAGCAATCGAAGACGGCCACGAGGTCGTAATTTTTGCCGGGGAACCGTTTTGCGTTTGACGTTGCGAAGCTGACACGGTCGGCAACACCGTTCCGCGTTGCGGATTCGCGCGCAGCTTCTATCGACTTCTCGTGATAGTCGAATCCGAAGAATTGGGACTTGGGAAACGCTTTCGCCATCAGGATTGTGGAGGCTCCTTTCCCGCAGCCGATGTCGGCCACACGCGCTCCTGTCTCCAGCTTTTCTTTAACATCGTGCAAGGCGGGTATCCATGAACTCACAAGATTCGCCGCATAGCCGGGCCGAAAGAATCTTTCACATCCATGGAAGACGCCGTCAACATGTTCGTGCCAACCCATACCGGCGCCAGTGCGGAAGGATTCTGCGATTCTTGGAACCGCTGACAGAGAACCCAAAGCTAGTTCAAATGCTCCAGGGAGATATGCGGGACTGTCTTCCGTGGCCAGTGCAAATGCTTGTTCGTCAGTAAGGCTGAACTTGTCTGTCTTTTCATCGTAGGTGATGTAGCCTCCTGCAGCTTGCGAGGCGAGCCACTCGCGCAGATAACGCTCATCAGTCTTTGTCTTGACGGCGAGTTGCGCAGAACTCAGAGATTCGCCGACGAGGGCTTTGTAGAGCCCCAACTTCTCTCCAATAACCACCATGCCCGCATGAACTGCAGCGCCGAGATCGGTCACGAATTGACCAATAAAGGTGTTCAGTTTGTTCATGTCTATCTCAGGAACCAGTGTCGTTGTACTCATGTTGATCCTTCTCCTTTTCTAAATTGGTGTTTCTTCTCTATGGCTGTGGTGTGCGCGCAGCTTCTCGGTTCAGTGGATGGGCCGAGAGTCGCAAACTCTTGTACTGCCTAACTTAGCTGGTTCGACCGCCGAATAACTCGCACGAAACACTGGGCGGCCAGTTCACAAACGAGCCATTCGGATTTTCCTTCCATGCCAAACGTGCAGCGTGTAGAACGCGGGGAGACTAAAGCGATAGTGAAGCCCCATTGCTCCCGAGTCGGGTCCGCTTACGCAATCGAATTGAACGACATAGCCTGCCGCCTGAGCTATAGCCACATCCTTGAAGCGCCCGGTCGATTTTCGAACGATCTTGATTAGCGCGTTCGTCTTGTGTTTTTTGCTCCGGCGTCAGTTCTAGTTGTTGCGGTGTCGATGTGTGGGAGTGGACATCCTGCGCCCAAACGCACATGGGACTTGTGCTCAGAAGAGCGAGACCGATCAGAAAATACGGCGATTGAGATACGAATTGCCTAACTTTTGTCATGAAAGTGCGGGGGCGCGTTGTACTCATTGGACTTGTCTCCTTATATTGATCGGTGTGACCCTAGGTTCCACTGCGCTATTCCTTGCATCCTCTTCGGCAATCACATTTGCTAGAATCCGCTCTGTAGCGTTGTCCGGGTTGGTTCTCGAGGAACGTGCGCTGTGGAGTGCTGAGCCTCGCCGACTAGGTTCAAAGTAACGACTCGCAGATCGAGAAGTAACGAAACAACGCCGAAGAAACGCCAAAATCCGGACGCACAACTGCCTGTCTTTTTCCGAGAACGGGAGTACCCTTGGAAGCGAACCTCCTAAACTATCAATTCGGCGATTTCACTTTGGACATCGCCAAGGGGCGTGTGCTCAGGGCGGGAACGGAGATCAAACTTCGCCCTAAGGTCTATGAAACTCTTAAGTACTTGGTAGAGCACTCTGGACGGCTGATCGGCAAACAGGAACTGATGCAGGCAGTGTGGCCTGACTCCTTCGTTACCGACGATTCGCTAGTGCAGTGTACGCTCGAGTTGCGGCGCGCACTGGATGACGGCAGGCAGCAGTTACTAAAAACAGTGCCTCGGCGTGGATATCTGTTTACGGGCGCGGTGATCCAACAGCCCCCTGATGTTTTTTGTGCGACAAATCTATTTGATTTGCCTGACGGCCGTGAGGCGTCGTCGGCGAAGATTGCCGGGAAGCGCCGCGATCTGCCGGTACCGCGTACTTCGCTCGTTGGGCGAGAACAACAAGTGACGGAAGCCGCCGATTTACTCCTGAGGCAGGACGTTCGGCTGTTGAGTCTCACCGGTCCGGGTGGTGCTGGCAAAACGCGGTTGGCGATTGCCGTAGGTGCCGCGATTGCTGACCGATTCTCCGGGGGCGTCGAATTTGTCAATCTTGCGTCGATTACACAGCCCGACCTGGTGGCAACGGCTCTTGCGGACGCGTTCGAAATCCAGCGAGTCGCCAACCGCACCATCCCACAACTTGTCGGCGATCAACTGAAAAACTCGGGACCCTTCCTGCTGTTGTTGGACAACTTTGAACAGGTCATCTCGGCTGCGACTGTAGTGGCCGAAACGTTAGAAGCATGCCCATCGCTCAAGATCATGGTGACTACGCGCTCCTGCCTGCATATTTACGGTGAACAGGAATTCCCTGTAATGCCGCTGGCGCAGAGCTCCGCTATCGAATTGTTTAACCAACGCGCGGCAGCCGTCTGGCCCGATTTTGCAATTACTTCAGAGAATGCACCCGTGGTCCAGGGGATCTGCTCGCGTCTGGATGGATTGCCCTTGGCGATTGAGTTGGCGGCCGCACGCACTAAAGTCCTATCCCCAGCCGCCATCCTGGATCGGTTGCAGAGCCCACTGCAATTGCTGACTGGTGGCGCGCTCGACCTGCCGGAACGACAACAAACGCTCCGCAAGGCAATAGATTGGAGCCACAGTCTGTTGAATGAACCCGAGCAAAAACTGTTCCGACGGTTGTCCGTGTTTGTCGGGGGATGCACGTTGGAGGGAGCCGAAGCGGTCTGCAACACCCGGCGCGATCTCGGTATCGATCTCTTTGAAGGTTTGTCCTCTCTCGTGGACAAAAACCTGGTCCAACGCATGGACCGAATCCAGACCGAGCCGCGCTTCGCCATGTTGGAGACGATTCGCGAATTCGCTCTTGAACGCCTGATGGAGAGCGGCGAACAATCTGCAGTGAGACGCGGGCATGCGGCATTCTGCCTCGTCCTGGCGGAGGAGGGGAATCCGGAACTGAACGCAACGGACCGCACTCGCTGGCTAACGCTATGCGACGTCGAGATCGACAACTTCCGTTCCGCGCTCGACTGGCTGTTTCAGGCGTTGGATTTGGATTGGAGTCTACGGCTCTGCGTAGCACTGTTTCGATTCTGGGATATGCGAGAGCACCTGAGCGAGGGTCGTGTCCGGCTCGAAACGGTTCTCCGCCTGGCTGGCACGGAACGAACGAAAGAACGGGCAAGGGTGTCACACTTTATCGGTGCTCTGGCGACTGCTCAGGGCGATTATCTGGCTGCCGAATATTCTCTGAGGCAAGGCTTGTCGCTTTATGAAGAATTAGGCGATGCGCCGGGCATCGCTGCGTCCCTGAATGCTCTGGCGGTATCAGCACGAGATCGAGGTGACTATGTCTCTGCGCAGAGCAATTTTGAGCGAAGTCTCGCATGCTGGCGTCTGTTGTCGGATCGGTTAGCAGTCGCGCGTTGTCTTCACAACTTCGCCAATGTAGCCAAGGTTCGCGGCGACTATCCACGTGCCCAACGGGCGTTAGGTGAAGCGACGGAGATTTTCGAGGAACTGGGCGATCGCAGCGGCGCGGCATGGTCTATCAACCAGCAGGGCGATATCGCGCGCTCAACCGGCGATATGGCTGCGGCTCGAGGATTGTACCAACGTGCGCTATCCGCCTTCCGGGAAGTTGAAGACCCGTGGGGTTCCGCGCGATCGCTGACAGATTTGGGCTACATCGACTGTGAGCAGGGAAACCATATGGCTGGACACGCGGCATTTCGCGAGGCCATGGAAATCTTCGCTGGGTTGGAGCATCGACGCGGTATGGCGCGGGCGCTGGAAGGTTACGCTTGTCTGGCTTTGGCGGAAGGCCATGCCACGCGGGCACTGACGCTCGCCGCCGCCGCAGCTCATTTACGCCAATTGATCAGGGCTCCTCTGTCTCAAGCCGAACAATCGAAACTCGATCAAAGGCTGCTCCCTGCCTGGAAATCGCTCAGTGAGGCGGAAGGCAAGAACGCCTGGGCAAAAGGCACCGCAATGAGCCTGGAAATGGCTATGGATTACTCGCTCGAAGATCCGGGTACAGTTAGTTTATGTTGACGGGGTCAATAAGACGGCGTACAGCGGAGATGCGATCGGCAGGCATGCCTGCGCGGCGGGCATGCTCACGAATGGTGTCCTCGTCCGGTGCGAGATAAACACAGTAGACCTTATCTTCGGTGACATAACTGTGAAGCCATTGAATTTGCGGGCCCATTTCTTTCAAGGCCTGCAAGGAACGCAGAGAAATCTCCCTGATCTGAGTTTCTGACAGTGCTCCTGCCCCCGGTGTCTCGCGTTCGATCACGAATTGCGCCACGATGCGAAAGTTTAACACAAAAGACCGGAGCGTCGTAAAGCCGTTTTCACAAACTTGTGCTAAATCACTTCAATCAAACAATAAAAGGCCACCGCAGGTGGGTGGCCTTGCTCTGTTTCAATTCCGTCGATGGAGAGCTAATTTGCTTATCTGACCCATATACAACCGTTGGTGTTACTAAATTGGTTGCGAGGGTAGGATTTGAACCTACGACCTTTGGGTTATGAGGCGAACCATATCATGTATTTTCAATGAGATAGCTCGTTACGACTGATCAAATTGCAAGAGGTGTCAACGCCGATATCGACTCGCTATCTTCCCCCGCCGCGGAAGAGGATGCCAGCGCCGATGCGGAGTTGGTTCTGGTTGTCTCCCTGCAGGTTGTGTAGGGAGGAGTAGTTGTAGTCAGCCTTCAAGGCACGTATCCAGACGTGTCTCGATACGGCCACATCCAGCCCTCCTCCGACGGCCATGGTGTATGAGGTGTCATAGCTGGTTGGCAGTTTGCCAACGGGAGCCGGAAAGTAGCTGTCGAAGCCGTGGACGCCGCCGAACAACGCCTGAGCGAAGGGCTGGAACCGCGTGTGATTGGGCCAGCGCATGCGAACCCCACCCATACCGGAGACGAGGCTTAGGCCCGCGTTGAAACCGGGGATATTGCCTGTATGGTGGCCGGCTACTTCCGCTACGGCCGAAAAGTTCTTCCATACCGGATACGAGATTTCACCCGTGCCGCCGGCCATCCAGAAGCAGCCGCAGCCGCCTACCGGAGCGTTGGCGCGGAGTTCGCTGAACGTGGCTGACGCGTCCAGGGTGTTGGCTGGCTTCTGTTGCGCTACCACTGCTGAGGTGAGCGATAGCAGCAACGTGTTGACGAAGATTCGTAGGCGTCGGTTCATCGCTCCTCCTATTCGACAGTCAGGGTTACGGTTGTGCTGCGAACCAGAGTTCCGCTCGTGGCCGTCACGGTAATCGTGTAGGTCTGTTCCGTCTGCGAGAAGTAGCCCCCCTCTCCGCATCCCGACACAGTGCCAAGCGAGACCAGCGCTGCCAGCATCCACACCAGCAGCCTCTGCGGTCGTCTGCGATATCGCTTCAGACAGGCAAACGGCAACAACAGCACCGCGAACGCGATAGGTCCGAGGCGACGACTACGCGAAGCCATATGGCTCTGCGGAGGAACACTAACGGTAAACGTCGTATTGCCTCCCGATGCTCCCGGTGTGACTGTGGCGGGGTTGAAGGTGTAGGTCGCTCCCGGTGGCAGGTTCGACGCGCTCATCGTCACCGAATTGGTGAACGGTCCATTCATCGAACTGACGACGATGGTGAAGTTCGCCGAAGCTCCCGGTGGGATGAGCTGTCGTCCAGTGCTCGAAGCCACGGTAAAGTCTGGCGGCGGCGCCGTGACCACCAAAGTGACCGGCGGCGAGGTGGCCGGTGCAAAGTTCGCGTCGCCGCTGTAGACCGCCGTGATGATGTGCGTCCCTGGGGCGAGCGTCGTCACCAGCGTCACGGTTATGCCGTCCGTCCTCACGGTGGGGGTTGGGATCGTCACGGTGCCGAGCACCGTTGTGCCATCATCAAAGGTCACGGTTCCAGTGGCCCCGAACGGCACAGTCGCGGTCAGAGTCACCGGACTGCCTCCCACTGCCGGGCCCGTCGGCGGGGTCACAATTACGACGTCTACGGTCAGGATTCCGTTCACGAAAGCGAAGCCGTAGTTCGTCGCAGACAGCGTGCCCTGCGTCACGATGATCGGATAGGTGCCAACCGGGGAGGCCGTCGTTGCCGTCGTCGATACCGCTGCTGCGCCCGAGACCACGGCAGAGGTATCGCCGTTGACGAAGCCGGTGATTGTCGTCGTGAACGGCGGATTTGGCAGACCAAGCACTCGCGAGGCATGATTCGCCGTCACGGTGAGCTTCGCCTTCGTCACCGTCAGGATTCCGTTCACGAAGGCGAAGCTGTAGTTTTTTGCAAGCAGCGTGCCCTGCGTTGCCGTGATCGGATAAGTGCCAACCGGGGAAGCCGCGGTCGCCGTGGTCGATACTGCAGCCGCACCCGAGACCACGGCAGCGGTATCGCCGTTTAGGAAGCCGGTGATTGTTGTCGTGAATGGTGGATTCGGCTGACCATACACCCGCGAGGCGTTGTTCGCGTTCACCGTGAGCGTCGCCGGGGTAACGGTCAGTGTGCCATTCACGAACACGAAACTGTAGTTCGTGGCAGCCAACGTTCCTTGCCCGATCACAATCGGATAACTGCCTACCGGAGAAGCCTCTGTTGCTGTAGTCAACAGGGTGGGAGCGCCGGTGACCGAGCTCGCCTGCGTGTCGCTGCCGATGAAGCCGGTAATCGTGTAGGTCAGCGTTGCGTTAGGCTGACCGAACATGCGTGTACTGTTGTTTGCCGTGACCGTCAGGATTGCGGGAGTGACCAGTTGCAGCAATACGTCCGAAGTCGAAGCCGCGTGTGAGCCGTCTCCGCTGTACGCTGCTGTTATCGAATGTGTGCCCTGCATCAGCGCACTGGTCGTGAAAGTCGCAACTCCTCCAGCGAGAGTAACGGGGGCACCCACGTTCGCTCCCCCATCCTTGAATTGAATGGTGCCTGTAGCTCCGCTGGGCACCGTCGCAGTGAACGTCACCGCTTGCCCGAAGCCGGAGGGGTTATCCGAAGATACAAGAGAAACTGCGATCGGCGTTGGACTTACCGTTAACGAAACCGAACTGCTCGTGCTAGTAGTGAAGTTCGTATCGCCCGCATACACTGCGGTCAAGGTATGTGTGCCCACAGCAAACGTGGACACAGTGATGCTCGCCTCGCCCGTGGATGAGATCAGCGCTGTCCCTAACAACGTGGCTCCATCGTGGAAGGTCATGGTGCCGGTCGCCGTTAAGCTACCTGCAGTGTATGGGACCACATCGGCCGTCAGAATCACGGGAGTTCCGATGGCGATGGTGTCTGCAGTCGAAAGGACTAACCTGGTCGCTGTCGTTACAGGCGAAGCCGTCAATGGAATTGTTGGCGAGGTGCTACCACCAAAGTTCGCGTCACCTGGATAGGCTGCCTCGACATTGCGCGTCCCGCTACCCGGTATGCTCACAGCGGTCAACACCGCTGTCGCCGTCTGCGTCACCTGGTTCAGCAAGATACTGATGTCATTAGCGCCAAAATTCGGCACCGCCAGATCCGCTATACCGTCGCCATCGAAGTCCCCAACGGCCACTGCATAGGGGAGATGGCCCACCGCGACCGTCGATCCCGAAGCCAGCGCGAATCCGCCACTACCGTTCCCCAGGAATATGCTCACGTCATCAGCGTCGAGATTCGCCACCACCAGATCGGCAATGCCGTCGCCATTGAAGTCTTCTACGGCCACATAGTTGGGACCGGCGCCCGTCGCGACCGGCGATCCCGGAGCAGACGAGAAGCCGCCATGACCGTCCCCCAACAATATGTTCATGTCATTCGAGAGATAATTCGTCACCGCCAGATCCGCGATGCCGTCGCCGTTGAAGTCACCCACGACCAGAGATTGAGGATTATTACCTACTGTGACTGGCGATCCTGGAGCCGACGAGAAGCCGCCACTGCCATTTCCCAACAATATGCTCACATTCGTGGAGGTCTGGTTTGCCACCGCTAGATCGGCGATGCCATCGCCATTGAAGTCACCAACGGTAATCGCGTAGGGACGAGTCCCCACCGCAACTGGCGACCCCGAAGCCGAGAAGCCGCCACTACCGTTCCCTAACAATATGGTCACGTTATTAGAACCCCAATTTGCCACGGCCAAGTCCGCGATGCCATCGCCGTTGAAGTCCCCCACGGCCACACCAAAGGGGTCTGTTCCCACCGCGACCGGCGATCCCACAGCTGGCGAGAAGCCGCCATGACCGTCTCCTAGCAATATGCTCACGTTAGTAGAGCCCGAATTTACCACGGCCAAGTCTGCGACGCCGTCGCTATTGAAGTCACCAACAACCACACCAAAGGGGTTGGGGCCAACCGCGATTGGAGACCCCGGAGCCGGCGAGAAACCGCCATGACCGTTCCCTAGCAGTATGCTCAAAGAATTATCGGTATCGTTTGCCACGACCAGATCTGCGATACCGTCGCCATTGAAGTCACCAACGGCCGCAGCCACCGGTAAGTTGCCCACCGCGATTGGAGATCCCGTAGCATTAACAAAGCCGTGTCCCAGCGTTGGGGTACCCAGCGTCGCCGTTCCCAGAACACTATTGCTGTTTGTGGTGTCGATGAACGATACGCTGCCCGTTGGGCCCAGAGTTGCGTTCCCGGTACCCACGACGGTTGCTCTCAGCGTGTAGTTCCCTGCACTGCCGCTGGAAGTAATGGCGGTCGTCGTCGGGAGGGTTGCCGGCGGCGACACTGTTACTGCTTGCGCTGAAGAAATGCTCGCCGTATAGGCTGTTGTACCCGCAAAGATCGCAATATAGTTATGGCTGCCGACACGCGGAATAAATCTCAGTGCTGCAGTCCCTGCGCTAGTCAACTGCGCTGTACCCACGACAGCCAGGCCCACGCAAGGTGGTTCCGTTGCCTCGCAGAATGTCACCAAGCCCGGATGGACAGCTGCACCACTGGCCGTCACCGTCGCAGTCAGGGTCATCACTGTCTGTGCCGCCAACGGTGAACTTGGTGACACTGCCAGCAAGGTCGCCGTCGGAAGCGAAGTAACCTGCTGTGTCAGCACATCCGAAGTCATCGGAAGATGACTCCCATCCCCGCTGTAGACCGCGGTTATCGCACGCGCTCCTGGCGTCAACGAGCTGCTTGTGTAAGCAGCAACTCCCGCCGCAAGGGTCACAGGTCCACCCAGGTTCGCTGTACCATCCCTGAATTGAATAGTGCCTGTGGCTCCGCTGGGCACAGTCGCAGTGAACGTTACTGGCTGACCGTAACTGGAAGGATTATTCGAAGAGACAAGTGAAACTGCGGGGGACACTGGACTTACCGTCAGCGAAACCGGACCGCTTGTGCTGGAGAGGAAGTGAGCGTCGCCTTCATAGAGCGCCGTCAACGTGTGAGTACCTACCGCGAAGCCAGGAATCCCTCCGCTTGGCACCGTCAGGCTCGCCTCGCCAGTGGATAAGGTCGGCACTGTTCCTAACAACGTGGTGCCATCGTAGAAGCTCATGGTGCCCGTCGCAGTCAAGCTGCCTGCCGTATATGGGGTCACAGCGGCCGTCAAAATCACCTGCGTTCCGAACGCAATCGTGTCTGACGTCGAAAGCGCCAGCGTGGTCGCCGTTGCTACGCGCGAGCCCGTTAGTGGAATTGTTGGTGATGTGCTGTCAGCAAAGTGCGTGTCTCCGGGATAGGTTGCCTCGACATTCCGAATCCCGCTGCCGGGTATGCTCACCCCGGGTAACACTGCCGTCGCCGTCTGCGTCACTTGATTCAGCAATATGCTTACGTCATTCGAGTCAAAATTTGGCACAGCCAGATCCGCAATGCCATCCCCATTGAAGTCACCAACCGCTACGGCATAGGGCCAAGTGCCCACCGCAACCGGCGATCCCGGAGCGGGCGCGAAGCCGCCACTGCGATCGCCCAGCAAGATGCTCACATTATTGGATTCGAAATTTGGCACAGCCAAATCCGGGATGCCGTCCCCATTGAAGTCACCAACGACTACATCATTGGGCCAACTGCCCACCGCGACCGGCGATCCCGAAGGTTGCGTGAAGCCGCCACTGCCATTTCCCAGCAAGATGCTCACGCTATCCGCTTCGACATTTGCCACCGCCAGGTCCGCGTGGCCATCCCCATTGAAGTCTCCAACTGCAACGGCAACGGGAAAAGTGCCCACCGCGACCGGCGATCCCGGAGCTTGCGTGAAGCCGCCTCCACCGTCGCCCAGCAAGATGCTTACATTGCCATCCCTTTGACTTGTCACCGCCAGATCCGCGTGGCCATCCCCATTGAAGTAACCAACGGCCACACCATAGGCCCCTCCGCCCACCGCGATCGGCGATCCCGAAGGTTGTGTGAAGCCGCCACTGCCGTCGCCTAACAATATGCTCACATTGTTACTGGTGAAATTTGTCACCGCCAGGTCCGCGTTGCCGTCCCCATTGAAGTCCCCAACCGCCACAAGGTAGGGATTGGTACCCACCGCGACCGGCGATCCCGGAGCCGACGAGAAACCGCCACTGCCGTTCCCCAGCAATATGGTCACAGTGCCAGAGTCCGTATTTACCACCGCCAGATCCGCGTGGCCGTCGCCATTGAAGTCCCCAACGGCCACACCATAAGGCACGGCACCAACCGTGACCGGCGATCCCGGGGCTGGCGCGAAGCCGCCACTGCCGTTCCCCAGCAATATGCTTATAGTAGAGTCCGAATTTGACACCGCCAGGTCAGCGTGGCCGTCGCCATTAAAGTCCCCAACGGCTACACCCACGGGCAGCTCGCCCACCCCGATTGGAGATCCCGTAGCATTCGCAAAGCGGTGCCCCAGCGTTGGGGACCCCAGTGTCACCGTTCCCACACTATTGCTGTTTGTAGTGTCGATGAACGATACGCTGCCTGTCGGGCCAAGCGTAGCGTTCCCGGTACCTACGACGGTTGCCGTCAGCGTGTAGGCCCCGACACTGCCGCTGGAAGTAATGGCGGTCGTCGTCGGGAAGGTTGCCGGTGGGGATACCGTTACTGCTTGCGCTGATGAAGTGCTCGTCGCATACGCTGTTGTCCCCGCAAAGATCGCAATATAGCTTTGACTGCCGATACCCGGAAAAAATCTCAATGCGGCAGTCCCCGCGCTCGTCAACTGCGCTGTCCCTAGTACAGCCAGGCCTACGCAAGGCGGAGCCGTCGCAACGCAGAATGTCACCAGTCCGGGATGAACAGCTGTACCACCAGCCGTCACCGTCGCCGTCAGGGTCACTACCGTCTGCGGAGCCAACGGTGAGGTCGATGGCGACACTGCCAGCGTTGTCGTCGTCGTGGTCTGCGCTCGCATCGCAGTTCCAGGCAGCAGAACAGCCGTAAGGAGCAGAACCAGCCGCATCAGGCCGCGCAACCCACAGAAACAGACAAGATGCATCTTCAGCCTCCGACTCAGGCCCGCACGAAGTTCAGTTGTGAATGTCTTTTTCTTTGATTCAGGGGCCCGCCTGCAGATCCGGGGAGAATGAATTCCGGGGAGAATATGGAATCAGTCTGACAGGAACACCCAAAGATGAATAACGGATATACAGGAGCTTACGCACTCCAGTCAATCCTCAACCAACTTTTCCCGAGTGCAAAGCCAAACTTACGGCAGAGAATGGGATCTACTCGGTAAACGGGGTCTTGTGATGGTTGCGGGGGTATGCGCGTTTTAGAGAAACCGCCTGTAAGTTGTCCCTCGAATTGACCCTCGAAACCCTCAAAACGTATGTATTTACGAGGGAACCTTGCCAATTGGATTGGCACTCGACGTGATCGATCCATGCCCCGATCAAAAGCCCCGGCGACGATCATGTCTCTCTTGGTGAATTAGCATTGCTCATTACAAAAGCGTTTCAGAGGGATCTAATCTGATTCTGCCGAGTTAAACGATGTGGAAGGAACGACTTGTCGCATGACTTTATTTTTCAACACCCACGTCTGTTTATCGCCAACGGAAAATCGAAGGACGACAATCCGAGGGCTTCTATCGGTAAACGCAATCCGACTAGGTCACCTGTGCCATTTCCTAACGGGATTTCTTACGGAGGCAAGACCAGTGAGACCGCGAAGGAGGAGTAAACGTTGAGGATCACTCACCGCTTACTCCCTTTTATTTCATCCACCACACGCCAGCGGTCTATCACCATTTGGGAGTAGCACGGTAAGCGTGTAATTCAGTGCAGGCAGGCATCACGCAACCCTGCCCTACGATCTCCCCTGCATCATTCATCGATTCAGCATTCAGCAGATGCAGAGGCGAGTCCGCCGGAATGAGGGTGTTGAGGTCCCTGATCACCTTGTCTTTCCACAGGAAAGCTGTCGACCCGTTCCCGTCTATCGAAAAGCCAACCACTTCACCTCGATTGTTAATCGTGTGACAGCAACCGGCTATCGTCGCAAAGGCTCCGGGGAGCGTGCCGATATCCTGCATACCTGTTGCCCTCGTCCAGAGGAAGGAATGAATGGTGCTATCTATATATTGAGACGTCCCGACGACTTCACCCAGATCATTGATGCTCGTAGCAGCATTGAACATCGTATTGCTCGCGTCTCCGAGGGTACCGAGGTATCTGGGCGAACCGTCTCTTTCCCAAAGTACTGCATGCAGCCCCGTCGTGTTCGCAGGCGGCAGGCCCTGGGTAGAGCAGGTACCTGACGAGCCCACAGCTTGGCCGCGATCGTTGATCCCGAAGCTGAATGTAACCGTGTCGCCTTTGTTCCTGAGCGGAGGTAGTTCGTGGATCTCGCCATTTGGCTCCCACTTCACAGCTTCAAAACGGAAGGCTTGAGAAGGCGTTGCGGTCGCGCAAGTGGAATCGCGAATGCCATTCTCGGCCCACCCGACAACCTGTCCTAGGTTGTTAATACCAATAGAAACGGCATTGCGACCGCCTGGGAGTCCGCGAAGGGACGTCAGTTTGCCAAACCGCCAAATGGCACCTCGACATTGAAGGTGAGTACCGAAACCGCAGAAATCTTCACCATCCGGGTCTGTGTTGGCGATCTCGGAAATCACGGGTGCCTCGCCAAACCAGTTGGGCCCATCCGCAGCACTGTTCAGTCCACCGAGCGTGCCGAGGTCCTTCAAGGAGTTGCCGCCATACCAAAGGAAGGCGTGCTGGGGACCGCCAGGCATGAGATTGGAAGACCCGGCCACCCAACCGATGTTGTTCATGTCGTAGCCGGCGCTGTTCGTGCCGGCACCCAAAACGCCGAGGTCGGTGACGGTATAGCGTGGAAGGTGTTTTGCGTGGCCTTGCAGCCCCTCCTGTGCGGTGAGTTGCAGTGAAGTAGAAAATGCAGTGACGACAAGCGTGCAGGCAATATGAATCGATGTCCTTAGTTTCATTTCATCTCCTTAAGTCTTCGGTTAGGCGGCGGTCGCTGCGGTCAGATAGAAAAGCCTGTGGAAGCTCTGAATCACAGCCGATCGACGAATAGTCTTTTCTCAGGAAGGCGGCTCTTCGACGACGCTCGCTCGAGGGGCTTTTCCCCGCTTGTGATTCTGGTTGGAAAGCGTGGGACAGTTACTGCACAATAGATATGGCGCATCGACCACCTCCTGTATGTCTGGTACAAAGTGGAGTCTGCCTCAGCGAGGTAAGGGCGTCGTGCGTTTGTGCTTAGGTTGTTCCTAGGCTTTCCTTAGGGCTGTTTACTATCGAGGAGTTCCATGGTCTATGTCTTTCAGGGATATGAACTTGACGAAGAGAACTTCACACTAAGCTACCTTGGCCAGAGGTTGGCCCTGGAGCCCAAATCCCTGCGCGTTCTCCTCCTGCTGGTTGCAAGGCAAGGCAAACTGATCGAGAAGGACGCCATCCTGGAAGCGGTCTGGAAGGATACCTTCGTTGAGGAAAGCACCCTTACACGTGCGGTCGCACTCCTGCGAAAGCAGCTGGGTGATAACCCCCGTCAGCCGAGATTCATCGAAACGGTGCCCACACTTGGGTATCGCTTCATTGCGCCAATTGACTTACCTTTTCCACCCGCCGCCATGCCACCCCAACAGGATCCCACCGTCACATCCTTGAAGCCGGATGAGCCTCAGGCTCAGGCTGAGCCGGCTGTTACCTATACGGCACCAAAGTTTCTGAAACGGTTGTCTATCAAATGGGTAGCCTCGGGCATGCTTCTTCTTCTCGTCTCAGCGGCTGCAATCCGATTTGAAATACAGCGCAAGCACGACCTTACTGAAAAAGACACGATCGTCCTCGCCGATTTCGCCAACTCGACCGGCGACCCTGTCTTCGACGGCACGTTACACCAGGGCATCATGGTGCAGCTCGAACAATCCCCCTTTCTCAGTCTCATCTCAGAGGAACGGGTCCAGCACACGCTCACGCTGATGGGCAGGCCGGCCGATGGAGCCTTTACCGCGGCGGTCGCCCGTGACGTCTGCCAGCGGTTGGGAAGCACTGCGGTGCTGGAAGGTTCAATCGCCAGCCTGGGAAGCCGGTATGTATTGGCACTCCGGGCCGTGGATTGTCGTGATGGCGAGGTGCTCGACGCGGAGCAGATGCAGGCTGCAACAAAGGAGGACGTTCTCAACGTGCTTACTCAAATTGCCAGCAGCTTCCGACGGCGGGTGGGCGAGTCGCGTTCTATGGTGCGAAGGCATGACACACCACTGGTTGAGGTGATGACGCCGTCTCTCGAAGCCTTGAAGATGTACAGCGCAGGCTGGAAGGCGATCTCCTCAACCGGTCCGGCGACGGCTTTGCCTCTTTTCCAACGTGCAACCGAAATCGATCCTCAGTTTGCGATGGCACACGCCATGTTGGGACGTGCCTATGGAGATATGGGCGAGACAATTCTCTCTGTGAAGAGCACCAGCAGGGCATACGAATTGCGGGCACATCTAAGCGATCAGGAGAGATTCTTTATCGTTACTTCCTACGACATGGTGGTAACGGGTGACCTCGAGAGAGCACGACAGGCATGCGAAGCCTGGGAACAAACCTATCCGCACGAATTGAAACCTCACATATTCCTGTCGGGAATTATCTATCCGGTTCTCGGCAGATACGAAGAGGCAGTCCAGGAATCTAAGAAAGCAGTCGAGGCAGATTCGTCATTTGCAATCGGTTATAACGTACTCGCCATGAGCTACCAGGCACTCAACCACTTTGAGGAAGCCAGGCAGATCTTGCGGCAAGCCTCAGAGCGTGGTCTAGACATGCCGGACTCTCTCATCAGTCGCTTTCAGCTTGCATTCATCAAAGGCGATCAAGCCGACATGAAAAGCGTATCGACCGCTGCTCTAAAGGAATCTTCTGTAGAAGATGCGGTCGTTGACGAAGAAGCATTTGCCGAGGCATATGTTGGTCACCTGCAGGAGGCAACAAGAAAGTCGCAACATGCTGTGAGCCTGGCCCAGCAGTCGTCCGAACCGGACAGAGCGGCTATGTACGAGGCTGGAGCTGCGCTCCGCGAGGCGCTCTTTGGAGAAGTGGCCACCGCCACTGAAATCGCAGGTGCGGTCCTTCGGCTGTCGCGGAGCCGAGATGCGGAGTATGGCGCTGCCTTTGCACTCGCCCTCGCGGGAGATCAATCGCAAGCCGCGACACTGGCGGCGGATCTCGAGAAGCGCTTCGCTGAAGATACCGCGGTCAGGTTCAACTACGCGCCAACTCTTCGCGCACTTCTCGCACTGAAGCACGGCGAGCCTTCCACAGCCGTCGACCTCCTGCAGGTCTCAATGCCATACGAGCTTGGCGAGCCTCAGAGTAGCTTCTTCGGATTCTATGGGGCTCTCTATCCGGTCTATCTGCGTGGGGAGGCCTATCTTGCCCTAAACCGGGGACCGGAAGCGGCACGAGAGTTCCAGAAAATTATCGATCATCGGGGAATCGTCGTCAGTGATCCAATAGGCGCTCTCGCGCACCTGCAGTTAGGCCGGGCGTACGCTCTGTCTGGATCTAACATCAAGGCAAAGGCTGCCTACCTGGATTTCCTTACTCTTTGGAAAGACGCCGATCCCAACATCCCGATTCTCAAGCAAGCCATGGCGGAATATGCAAAGCTGCAGTAAGCAACAAGTGCCGAGATTTGTGGGACGTTTCGATCCTACCTGGGACGATTACAGCAAGACTCGCTTGTCCCCACCATGAATGAACACTCAGATAAGCTACTCCCGCATATTGAAGTTAGTCCCGCCCTACGCGAGCACGCGACCATCCTGGCTAACCTGCTTGAATTGTGAACGGCCCCCCACTCATGAATTCGTGGCAGCGCAGCGGAAGCCGATGTTGGAGGTCGAACTGTCAGGTGTGTTCTCGGTGCGCGCGGCGACGCGGTAACGGTTGCAGTAGGAGGCGTGGCAGAGGAAGGAGCCACCCTTCATGATTTTTCCTGTGCCGGTTGCGGGTCCCATGGGATTGTGCCTGAGCTCGGGCACATGGTTCGTGCTGAACCAGTCAGCGCACCACTCCCAGACATTGCCTGCAACCGAGTAGAGTCCGTAATCGTTGGGCGGAAAAGCGCGGACGGGGCAGGTACCGGCGTAGCCGTCCTCTGCTGTGTCCTCCGTGGGAAAGCCGCCCTGCCACACGTTGCAGAAGTGACGTCCGCCAGGAGTGAGTTCGTCTCCCCAGGGAAAGAGCTTCTGTTCGAGGCCACCGCGGGCGGCGAATTCCCACTCCGCCTCGGTGGGCAGACGCTTGCCAGCCCACTTGGCAAAAGCGGCGGCGTCGTGCCAGGAGACGTGCACGACGGGGTGGTCGTTGAGATCGCGCAGGTCGGAGCCAGGACCGCTCGGCTGCTTCCATGATGCACCGGGAACTTTGCACCACCACGGCGCGGCAGCGACAGTGTCTTCGACAAGGTCGTGGAAGCGGTCGACGGGTAGGTGCGACCAAAAAACGAACGACCAGCCGAAGGTCTCGGCTTCTGTCACGTACCCAGTTGTGTTTACAAACTCACTGAATGCTGCATTGGTGACCGGCGTTGCGTCGATCTGAAAGGGATCGAGCGCGATGCGGCGGACGGGGCCTTCGCCGTCTGCGGGAAAGCCGCCAGCGTAGTCGGTACCCATGAGAAACTCGCCTCCCGGGAGCGAGATCATCTGCTGTGGTGATGCAACAGCGGCACCTGCAGCTTCGTGCAAATTAGTCAGAGATGAAGAATGCTGTGCGCCGCGGGGCGCTTTGGGCGCACAGCATGGCTTAGTCTGCACCGGAGTATGCAGTTGGTCAGGTGCGATGCGGTCGCTCTCGTATTTCTCGAACATGCTCCCTCAGATTAAGGTTAAGGATAGAGCGTAGCAGGTTTGATCTCCGGCGTTGCTTCGCCGGCGTATTCAAGCAGCGCTTGCAGCTCGGACCGAAGCTCCTTCGCTTTTTCGACGTACTCCTTGCGCCCGGCCAGGTTGACGAGCTCGTGCGGATCGTTGCGCTGGTCGTAGAGCTGCCACTCGAGATACGACGGGCTTTCGGATTTCTTCGCGCCGGAGATGTCGGCCACGCAGTAGGTCCAGTCGGGCGTGCGGATGGCGCGCGCGGTCATGGACTCGCTGATCTGGATCAGCTCCTTGTTCGGCCATGCCTCACGCGCTGTTGGATCGTTGAGCAGCGGCAGCAGACTGCGCCCCTTCCACGAGGACGGCACGGGTACGCCGACCGCATCGAGCAGCGTGGGCGCGATGTTAATGAGGCCGGTGAGCTCGGGGATCTGCTGCGCGCCGCGAAAACCGGGTCCGTCGATGATGAGCGGAACACGGATGGAGCTATTGTGGGTGGAGCGCTTGTATTCCTGGTTGCGAGTCATGAAGTGGCAGCCGTGATCGCTTAGGAAGACGAAGATGGTATTCTCGGCCTGGGCGGTCTCGTCGAGGATCTTGCGCAGCCGGCCGACGGAAGCGTCGATGCTCTCGCAGGCGCCGTAATAGTCCGGTAGCTGCTGGTGCCAGTCGCCCGGATAGGCCCGCAGGTCGGGCGGCACATGGGCGTTGATGAAGCGTTCGGCCGAGCCTTTGGGGCCGACCATCCGGTCCAGATCGTTCTGCTGATGTGGTTCGAGCTGCGAGACAACGAGGAAGAAGGGCTTGTCGTGCTTCTGGCGAAGAATGCGCTCGGCGCGGTCGGTGAGGAAGTCGACGCGATACTGGTCTTCGAATTTAATCTCCTTGCCGTCGCCGTCGAAGATCGAGCCGTAATAGGGGTGCGAGGTGTGCTCGAGGGCGTTGGCTCCCTCCCATAGGTCGAGGAAGCCCCCGCGATGCTCCGGCGGAACATAGCCAGGGCCGCCGCCCTGTGCGGCCTGACCGGGTGAAAGGTGCCACTTGCCGATGTAGTTTGACGTGTAACCAGCCTTGCGCAACTCGCCGGCGAGCGTGGGCAGGTCTTCCTTCAGTCCAAGTCCGTTGCGCCACACGCCGGTCTCGGTGGCATAGCGGCTGGTCATCAACACGGAGCGAGCCGGTGCGCAGACGGGCTGGTTCGTGATCGCATGCGTAAAGTTCTTACCGCGCTTCGCCATAGCGTCGAGATTCGGCGTCTTGGTGGAGCTATTGGCTCCGTTAGCACCGAGGAAGTCCCAGCGAAACTGGTCGGACAGATAGATGACGATATTCGGCTTCGTCTTTGGCGATGTGCGGGAGGCTTGCGCGGTTTGGGCAGCGGCGCTTGCCGCCCCCAGGACGGCGCTGCTGGCGGCTGCGGACGTATTTCTTAGAAACTGACGGCGGTTCATTCGATCTCCTATGAGTATTAGAAGTAGAGTTTGAGGCTTGCCTGCAACTCGCGCGGGTCGTTCGGATTGTCGCGCGTCGCGCTGATCTGCGCAAATGTAGTGGGCGAAGTGAAGTTGAGCGAACCGGGCTGCGCAAAGTTCGGCGTATTAGTGAGGTTGAAGCTCTCGGCGCGGAACTCGAAGTAGCGGCTTTCGGAGAGCGAGAACCTGCGGAAGACAGAGAAATCGAGCCGGCGGAAGGCCGGGCCGAAGACCTGAGCCGGCGGCCCGCCAAGGCTGCCGACGGCCGGATTTGCGAAGCCTGTCGGGTTCAGGAATTGCTTCGTAGTCTGCGGGCTGGCGTAGAGGCTCTGGCCGGGGACCTTCAATGCAAAGCAGCCGAGGCCTGCGGCGGTCGTCGTCGAGCAGGCAACGGAGAAGGGCTGACCGTCCTGTACAGCGAAGATCCAGTTTGCGGACCAACCGCCTGCGAGCACCGAGGCGATGCCCGAAGTCGCGAAACGCTTGCCCCTGCCAAAAGGTAACTCGTAAGTGCCGCTGGTATGCACGATGCGGCGCACGTCGATGTCGCACGGACCGTAGTCGGCCGAGAGACCGTAGCCGGCGACGTACGGAGCACGGTAGCCGCCGACTCCGTTATCCAGCAGGTCGCGGGCATTGCCCAGGCACTTCGACCAGGTAAAGTTGGCGATCAAGCTGAAGCCGCCTGAGACGCGATGCTCGATGCCGGTCTGCAGCGAGTTGTAGTTCTGCGCGGCGTCGCGCGCGTTGTAGTTGCCCCCGACGGCGAAGTCCTTGAAGAAGGAGTTCGCCTTCGTATTCGCTGTCGGCGCAAGGATGGTCGAGACGGTATTGGTGGCGAAGGTCGACTGGATGTGCTTGGCATTACTGCCGACGTAGCCAACGTAGGCGATCGTCTTCCGCGTCACCTGATACTGAATCTGCAGATTGAAGGCCTGGCTGTAGGTAGTCTTTGGATAGCGCGGCTCACCGAACAGCGAGAGCGAGCCGATGGACGCCGATGCGGCCGAGAGCGGAACGTTCTGCAGGCCTTGCGAGAGTGGGCCGACGGAGTTGTCGCTGGTCACCGGGGCAACAGAACTTCCAGCAGAGTAGCTGCTGGTGACCTGGAAGGGAAAGTTGACCCACGGACTGATGCTGAGCCCATGGTTCTCATATCCTTGGAAGAAGAGACCGTAGCCGCCGCGAACGACTAGCTTGGGCAGAGGCTGATAGGAGAAGCCGAGGCGCGGCGCGAAGTTGGTCTTCTGCGCGTAGCCAAGAACGTTTTCCTGTATCGGTGTGAATACGATTCCGTCGGTCGCGAGAAGATTCTGAAACGCTACAGGGACGTTCGCTACCTGCGACTGCGGAATGTAGAAGCGAGAGATGCCGTCGCGTGTATCGCCTGTCTGCGCGGGAACGAAATTGGCGAAGCGGCCGCTGGTCTCCGAGGGTATGCCAAGGAACTCCCAGCGCAGACCGAAGTTGAGCGTGAGGTTGTCGCGCGCTTTCCAGCTGTCCTGCGCATACGCGCCAAAGTATTGACGCACGAGGTTGAAGATGGGCGGGAAGCTCGATGCCGACACAGAGTTCGACCCGCCGAGGCCATGCAGCGTTCCGGCAATTGGAGCGAGCGGCGTGAGCAGGAACTGCGCGCGGTCGGTGGACCCATCGGTGTTGGCTACAATCGAGGTATAGCTGCCGTTGTTGGTGAAGTTGCCGCGCGAGGTCGTCGGCGTCAGCGTGGGGAAGGCGATGTGCTGGTACTCGACGCCAATGCGGATCTGATGACGGCCGTTGTCGATGGTGACGTTCTCGGTGAACTGGGCGATCTTACTCGACTTGTCGCTCGGCAGCGTTCCGGGAGTGCCGAGGTTCGACAGCTGGCCGAAGGAGAACAGTGGCAGTCCGCCGTTGCCGGCAATCTGCGGGATGCCGGGAATACCGTACTGCGCGGGGAGGCCCAGCGTGTTAGCGCCAATCTGCAGACGTTTGTCGCGTACACGACTATAGCCAATGCGCGCCTCGTTGACGACGCGCGGCGTAAAGATGTGCGTCGCGCTCAAACCGATGTTCTGCGACTGCGTGTTGCCGTTGCCTGGGCGCGATGCCGAGCCGTCGGCGATGCCTGGGAACGGACCGGGAACTACCTGCTCCGTGTTGACAATGCTGTAGCGCACGAAGGCGGAGTTACGCGAGCTGAATGCTTCGTCGAAGCGGATATCGGCGCTGTCGGTGGTCGTGCGATTGAGAGGACTGGTGACAAAGTTGTTCTGCAACGTCGTTCCGGTCGGCAGAGGATAGAGGTTGAGCAACGCGACGGCGTTGTCGCTCAGGCGGCTTCGCGGAATCTGGTTGAGCAGAGCCCTGTTCGCAGCCGTGCCGAAATCTTTCACTGCGAGGAGCGAGCCTGAGTAAAAGGGGTCGCGTACATAGCTGCCGGCCGCTCCCGATAATCCAGTTGCAGCGTCCACTCCGCTTGGGGGCAGCAGACGCGTCGTGGATGGATCGAAGACGGCGCCCACGGGAAACACGCGGCCGAGCGCGTCGGTGCGCGTGCCGGACTGCAATGTGATGAGATCGTTGAGGCTGGTGTAGTTACTGTTACGCTCGGCCAGCGTTGGCACGGTTTGCGTGTAAGTTTTACCCTGCGCGACGCGCGTGCCTTGGTAGTCGAGGAAGAAGAACGTCCGGTTGCGTCCGTCGTAGAGCCTCGGGATCACAACCGGGCCGCCGAGCGTTCCGCCAAACTGGTTTTGCCGGAAAGCGGGCTTCGCCTGGGTCGGCAGAATGAAGTAGTCCTTCGCGTCGAGGTAGCTGTTGCGGAAGTACTCCCAGAGATTGCCGTGCAGCGCGTTGGTGCCGGACTTCGTGCTCACGTTCAATACGGCTCCAGCCGAGTGGCCAAACTCGGCGGAGTAGGTGCTCGTCTGCACGGTGAACTCGCGCAGTGCGTCCGGCGGAGGCAGAACGACGTATTGCGCCTGGTTGACCAGGTCGGCGATGGCAGCATTGTCATCCATGCCGTCGAGCAGGTAGTTGTTCTGGGTGCGGCGAGCTCCGTTGGCGACGAACGATCCGCTGGCTTGCAGGTTGCGGCTGTCGTTTTGGGCGAACGCTACTCCAGGAGCAAGCTGTGCGAGAAACGTCGCATTTCTGCCATTGAGCGGAAGCGCACTGATGGTGTGCTCGTCGACGAGCTGCTGCACGCTGGAGGAGCTTGTTTCGAGCAGTGGGCTCTGGGCTGTCACTTCGACGAGTTCAGACGCGGAACCCACAGCAAGAAGCGGCCGTACGTCGAGGCGCGACTGGATGGTGACCTCGAGGTGCTGGGTCACGCTCTGCTTGAAGCCGTCGTGCGAGGCGGTGAGGGTATAGATACCGAGCTTGATCGGGCTGAGGTTGAAGACGCCGTCCGCACCAGAGCGGGTTGCGAGCGTGAGCCCGGTTTTCTCCTCACGAAGCACGATCGCAGCGTCAGGGATGGCGGCACCGGTCACGTCGCTGACAACGCCGCCGATTGAGCCGGTATCGACCTGGGCGTGAAGCCCGGATGAAGCAGACACAAGCAGAAGGAAAGCGAACAGCCAGTAATGCAGAGCGTACGAATGCGAGTGCGTATACATGAAATCTCCTCCGGGAGATGGCGCGGGCGAGCCAGCGCAACACTGACGATGTCTGGCCAGGCCAGATCGTGCGGATCGAATAGGGGAATTTATTGAGAAGCGAGCGAAATTAGTCCGCGTTATCGGACAAGCTAAAGCTCATCAACGACAACAACAACAATGGGTACAACAGTTCTGCCGGAACACGATCACGAGCTCGACGGAAGATGGCATGAGCGAATCATACCAGAAGTTCGTACACTTTTTTAAAAAATGGGGGGGCGGATGTATGGCTGTTTCGCTGGTCAGAAAAGGATCTGAACGGCCGACGTGTTTATGCCTATGGGACCGGTGGAAGAACCCATTCTATTGATGGAGGGCACCATTGAAGCAGTGATTTTGTTATCACCCCAGAACACGCTTCCGTCGCGCACAACTACGACAACCAGCCACGCACACCGGCCCCCACCCCCTTTCGAGAGGGTGGGGGCCCGCGCAGACTGTGATTTTTCTATAACGGTTTGTTGCCGAAGACCAATGTTTTTACAGTTGCCGAGTTGTTGGCAGGGTTCGGATCGAAGTTGGGCGAACTGACGACCACGGTGTTCGTAGTCGACGCCGGAACCGGCGGTTTCGAAACCCGCACCGTGAAGCTCACTGTCGCCGAGGCTCCACTGGCCATGTTTCCAAAGTTGCAGGTAACGGTTCCGCCCATTGCTGGTGGTGGAGCCGTACAGGAGGCCCCGCCTGAGTTCATCGACAGA
>DATDHL010000494.1:0-3663 GCA_036521575.1 Edaphobacter sp.
GTTGGTGCCGGTGAAGCGGGTGGTCGGTGAGAGGGTGCTGAAGAGGCGGTTCTCGGGGCCGCAGCTGTACTTCATCAGGTTGGGATTGGGTTGGGCGTGGGCTGTCAGGGCTGTGGATAAATAAAGTATGGCGACCGGCAGGAGAGAGCGGAGGAGTGCGTTGATAGACCCTTGGCGAGACCTGATTTGGTGTTGCACCGGTGTACCCTCCCCCTCCCGTACTTTAAGTCCTAAAGTCTTCGAAACAAAGCGCATAGGTCTGGACTTCGATTGCGGCTTATACCAAATCAAAAAAGCCCGGCTTGTGGCCGAGCTTCGCTTTCCTTCTGTCTTAATTGTACAGGGGTGGTCAAGGGCTGGGTGTGGAAAACGGATCTCGCGAGTCCATGACGTCCATGAAGAGAAGGTGAGCCTCCGCTCGACATTTCGCATTCGCATGTTTTGCAATATCGCGAAATCGTAGCTGTTTTCGTCACAAGCAACGATTTTTTAACAGTGAAGACGTCCGATAAGATGCTCTACTCGCACAATGTAGTCGACTCCGAGGAGAGATAAATGCCACCAATCAAGAGTGTTGTACTTGTCCACGGTGCATGGGCCGATGGATCAAGCTGGTCGAAGGTTGTTCCGCTGCTGCAAGCGAAGGGTCTTAACGTCGCATGCACTCAAAACCCGCTCACGTCGATTGCAGATGACGTTGCCGGAGCCAATCGTCTCATTAATGCGCAGGATGGACCGGTGTTGTTGGCTGGTCACTCCTATGGGGGCGCCATCATTACTGAAGCGGGTATGAACCCCAAAGTCGCTGGGCTAGTCTATGTGGCGGCTTTTGCTCCCGATGAGGGCGAGACCCTTGCAGGTTTGGCGCAGCCCTATGGACCGACGCCACTGTTCGGCGAGGTCAAACCGATTGAGGATGGGTTCCCGCTACCGACTCCCAAGGGAGTGATGGAGGACTTCGCCCAGGATCTCTCGCACGCAGAGCAGCAGACGATGATCGCCACACAGGGGGCCACGCAGAGTGCGATTCTGGGGACCCCCATAACAGCTGCTGCCTGGCACACCAAACCGAGCTGGTTCGTCATCGCCTCAAATGATCGGGCGATCTCGCCTGAGCAGGAGAAGGCGACCGCTGAGCGTATGGGTTCGAAGACACTGACTCTGGCGACGAGCCATGTACCAATGCTTTCGGAGCCGGAGAAGGTTGCGGAGTTTATTGCTGAGGCTGCGGCTTCCATTTAGGCGTCCGCTGGCTCTCTCTAGCAAAGATCAATCCTGTATCCAACTTCGTTGTGCCTCGTCGATGCTCTCGCGAGGCACAACGGTTTTAATGGGCTCCATGGAGTTGGGACTATGTCGTCTCCTTGAGAGAGGCCATGTCGATTGAGAAGCGGTACTTAACGTCAGCTTTCAGGAGCCTGTCATAGGCCTCGTTGACCTTCTGGATGGGGATGACTTCGACGTCGGCGGTGATGTTGTTCTTGCCGCAGAAGTCGAGCATCTCCTGGGTTTCGGCGATGCTCCCTATGAGCGAGCCAGAGAGGCTCCTGCGGGCGAAGATCAGGGGGAAGGCGGAGATGGCGAAGGGTTTTTCGGGTGCGCCTACGAGAGTGAGGTTGCCGTCGCGGCCCAGGAGGCCGAGGAGGGCGTTGATGTCGTGGTCGGCGGAGACGCAGTCGAGGATGAAGTCGAAGCTGGCGGCGTGTTTGGCCATCTCGTCGGCGTTTTTAGAGATGACGACCTCGTCGGCTCCGAGGCGGAGGGCATCGTCTTTCTTGTTGGGCGAGGTAGTGAAGAGGACGACGTGGGCTCCGAGAGCGTGGGCGAATTTGACGCCCATGTGGCCGAGTCCGCCGAGTCCGACAATGCCGACCTTCTTGCCCGTGGTGACTCCCCAGTGGTGGAGGGGCGAGAAGGTGGTGATGCCGGCGCAGAGGAGCGGCGCGGTTCCGGCGAGATCGAGGTTGGAGGGGACTTTGAGGACGAATCTTTCTGTGACGACGATGCTGTCGGAGTAGCCGCCGTAGGTGACGCCGCCAGTGTGCTTGTCGGGGAAGTTGTAGGTGAGGATCATGTTTGGGCAGAACTGCTCGAGGCCTTGTTTGCACTCGGGGCAGGTGCCGTCGGAGTCGACCATGCAGCCGACTGCGGCGAGGTCGCCGACTTTGAACTTTGTTACCGCGGGGCCGACCTTTGTGACGCGGCCGACGATCTCGTGGCCGGGGACGCAGGGGTAGACGGTGGGCATCACACCGCTCCATTCGTTGCGAGCCTGATGCAGATCGGAATGACAGATGCCGCAGAAGAGGATCTCAATCTGCACGTCATTCTCGGTTGGATCGCGCCGCGCGATCGTGGTGGACGCAAGCGGCGATTTCTCACTGGCAGCGGAGTACGCTTTTGCGTTGTACATGCCTCAAATGTAGCCCGTTTGGCGTTTGTCGTCTTGATGCGAGCTGACGATTTTCAATTTAACGGAGTCGCGTTGCGTTAATCGAACTGCGTAAGAGATTTGCTGCGTTGCGATAATTCTGTGACAAATCGCTAGAAGGCTCCTTTGCGGAGGTTGATGTTGTATTCGAGGAAGGCTTTGAGAGCGAAGATCATCTGGCTCCAACCGAAGCAGTTGCCGTAGGAGCCGCGGAGGCCCTTTTCGGTCTCGTGCCAGCCGGATTCGGAGATTTTGACGAGGGTGTTCGAGGGGTCGAGGGATTCGAAGGTCATCTCGACGGTGGTCTTGTAGCCGGAGACGGAGCCTTTTTCGCCGGGATTTTCGGGTGGTTCGTAGGCGTCCCACTCGAAGACGATCTGCTGGTTGGGGACGACCTTCTTAACGGTGACGGGGGCGTCGCCGGGGAAGTCAGCGAAGCGCCAGATGACGGTGGTGCCTTCGTCGAGCGGGGCGCTGGCACCGCCGGTGGTGAAGTAGCCGCTTAGTTTTGTGGGGTTGTAGACGGCGTCGAAGACTTCGGCGAGGGGCTTCTGGATCTTGGTGTGGACTTGAAATTTGAGTTGCATGGGCTGGTTCACCTCCGTTCGCAGATATTTATATGTTGTATTTTTATAACATGTCAAGACGAGACAAGCAGGGCGCGGTTTTTAAGGCGTTGGCAGATGACCGGCGGCGGGAGATTCTCGACCTGCTGCGGGATGGGCCTTTGACTACGGGAGAGCTCTGTCTGCGGTTTAAGAAGTTGGATCGGTGCACGGTGATGCAGCATTTGGGTGTGCTAGAGACGGCAGGACTGGTGATCGCTAAGAGGGATGGGCGGGTGCGGTGGAATTATCTGAATGTGGTTCCGGTGCAGGATATCTATGATCGGTGGATCAGCCGATTTGCGAAACCCTCGGTGGAGTTGCTGGGGCGGTTGAAGCGGGAGTTGGAGGGCAGGGAATAGGGAGTAGGGAATAGGGAGTAGCGGGCAACTGCGCGCCGAAAATGGGTCCCGCTTGTTTGTGGCTGTTATGCAAGAACAACGGAAGGATTTGATTCAGCGTTGGGGTTGAGGTTGGGGCTGAAGTAGTGGCACTCAACGAGCATGCAGAAGATGTGCTCGAGAGCGAGGTGGCACTCCTGAATGTTCATCGTGGTGGTGGAGGGGATGATGACGTTGTAATCGCAGAGGTCGCGCATCTGGCCGCCGCCGTTGCCGGAGAAGCCGA
>DATDHL010000495.1:0-22253 GCA_036521575.1 Edaphobacter sp.
CTCCCGGATGGAGCGAAGACTGACGGTGAGGTTGGGATCGAAGGCCCGGGGAAAGAGCGCAGCCTTCCGGCGGAAGCGACGGTTGAGTGCACGGAGGAACTTGATCTCGTAGAGCCGGTTGATCGGCGCATGAAGCGCATCAGCCGAAGGACCCAGATCAACAGCTGGCGACACACCGATGACGCAACGAAGCTCCGGTGGCGGATTACCGTCCAGCTCCCCCGCCAGCTTCAGAACGAGGTTGCCACCCATCGAGTAGCCGAGGAGGGCGACGGATTGAAGGTTATACAACTCGATGAAGTGACGCATCACGACGAGGACGTCACCGGAGAGACCGGAGTGGTAGAGCGTCGGAGTAAGCGCCTCGGTGCCGCCGCAGTTGCGCATGTTCATGCGGACGATGTTGCAGCCGCTCCGCCACAGCTTGTTGGAGTTGCCGACAACGTACTGCGAGTTGGAAGAGCCCTCCAGTCCATGCACGATGATGGCGGTCGGACGGCTTGCGCGCACATCGGCCGGTTGCCAGTGGCAGTCGCAACGCACCCGGCTCGCGATCTGGGTGTCGGTAGCGGGAGAGACCTCAACGAGCACAGAATCGGCCGGGGGCAGTAAGTCGGTGCGGGGAAGGAAATTGCCGAGTATGGTCTGGAGATGGCCGTTCGTGAAGAACCGGCGAGGCACGAACTCTGCGGCGTGGGTGACGACGGTCTCGAGCGCAGTTCCCATCAGGACTGACTCGCCTTCGCTGCGACTCCGGCGAGAAAGGAGACGGCATTGAGAGCGCCGCTGGGTTCGTCCTCATGCTTGAAGTAGATATAGACGTCGCGGTCGCCGGCGAGAGTGGTAAAGCGCTGGACGAAAGCGTCGATCTCAGTCGGAGAGTAAGCCCCTGTCCGGCGAAGCCGAAAGCTGGTGTGCGTGCTGGCTGTGTGGACCTCGGGCGTAGCAAGCTCATCGCTCTCCGCAATACAGAGGGCAGCGTTATGAGCACGCAGGATGTTGTAGATCTCGTCAGTGAACCATGATTCGTGTCGGAACTCGAACGCGATGGGCGGTGCTCCGGCAGCGCGGAGTGCTGGAGCGGCAAGGAAGGTCGTGAGGCGAGCGGCATCGGCCTTGAAGTTCGGCGGGAGCTGAAAGAGCAGCAGGCCAAGCTTGCCAGCCTGACGAACAGGCTCAAGCGTGGAGACGAAGTAGGCCACGTCATCGTCGCAGGCATTGAGACGCTTGATGTGGGTAATGCGCTGCGGAGCCTTGAAGCTGAAGCGAAAGAACTCCTGCGTAGCGGCAAGCCAGTCTTCGAGCATCTTCGCAGTTGGCAGTGCCCGAAAGGTGTAGTTGACCTCGACCGAGCTGAGCTGGGACGAGTAGAACTCGAGGAAGCGCTTGGCAGGTATGCCTGCAGGATAGAAGTCAGGCTTCCAGGTAGGGTAAGCCCAGCCCGAAGTCCCAGCGAAGATACGCGAGGACGCGGCTGAAGCTGCTTTCTCGGGGGACGGAAGTGGGGATTGCGGTGCGCGGGGCACTGGTCTCCGCAGGTGCTCGGTGGGGGGATTTTGGGGCGGCTAGTGGGTTTCGAACCCACGACATCCGCTGCCACAGAGCGGCGTTCTGCCACTGAACTATAGCCGCCGTACTGCTTTCAATTGTAGCATCAATGTAGACGAGGGTCAGCTTTATCGTCAGGGGGAGGAGATCGGATGCACACGACGGCCAACCCCGAGATTCTTTCGCCGCGCACAAAACGTGTCGGCAAGATGTTCGACGACGAGAACCTCGACATCCTCTCCCACATTCTCGATGACTTCATCAAGGTCCCAGGAACATCGATCCGGTTCGGCTTGGACGGAATCATGGGCGCGGTTCCAGGCATCGGCGACATCCTGGGCGGCATCGCCTCCTGCATCATCATCATCGCAGCCTGGATGCGCGGCGTCTCCTACGTAACCGTAACAAGGATGGTCGCCAACGTAGGCATCGAGGTAGTAGTAGGCTCCATCCCCATCCTGGGCGACATGTTCGACATAGCATGGCGAGCCAACCGACGAAACTACGCACTGCTCACGGGGAGCCTCTACCAGCCGCGCAAGTACACGATTCAAAGCTGGCTATTCCTCGCCACACTTTGCATCGTTCTAGCCGCCTTGGTCCTATTGCCGGTGCTGCTGATTACGTGGCTCACAACGGCCGCGTTCCGCTCGCTTGGAGTGGATATTCACTTCCACTCCTGGCTGTGAGGCTAACGTACGCTCTAATGCGATAAACTAAAAGGAGTCGGGGCGTAGCGCAGTCTGGTAGCGCATCTGCTTTGGGAGCAGAGGGTCGGGGGTTCGAATCCCTCCGCCCCGACCATTGAATCAACTACTTAGCGCGATTGCGCATCCCTTCTAAAATCGACTGCAGCGGGTACTGTAGCGAGTGGGCTGTTTTTTTGCCATCAAGCCAGCCCCACACCACCAGCCTATTGCTTTGGCCGGGAAGCTCTTTCGGAACCTGAAGGCGCGAAAAAATATTCATTGCCGCGTCCTGGCTGGGGTGAACGTATCGGGCGGAAATGGCGATAGAAGAATGACCTACGATTCGCGCCAGAGTCCAAGCGTCGCATCCCGCTTCGCCAAGGCGAGTCAGAAAAGTGTGACGCAAGGCATAAAGCACAAACGGGTGTACATGGCTGAGTCGCAACGCCCGCTGGTGTTGTTTCTTCACAGTGGAAGGTTCTACGTGTCCGCTGGCGGTTGCCGCCGCCCGTACCCAACCCTCGCTGGGCATCTTTGCAATCTCCCAGCGCCGCTCTAGAAGTGTCCGTACCCGGGGACTCAAAAGAAGCATCCGCAGCGCTGCTGCAGTATTTCCATGTGTGACCTGGAGCGTTCCACAATGCCCATTCGACCAGCTTAGACTCCCATCGAAGACGGGGCGTTCTCCTCTGGCCGCATTCCGGTGTCGATGAGAACGGTTGCGATGTCCGCCATGAGTTCCCCCGCAGCGCCCAGATATCGTGCCTCTTCTTCCGACGACACTACGTGATCACGGTGTTGCTCACCCCGCAAAAAGCTTGATCTTCGGAGATGCCAACTTCTCCTTTTGCCAAAGCGGTTCGATGTGCCGCTTCAACCCGGTCGAAGTTATCGAACAGATCACCTACCTTCTCTTTCTCAAGCGGCTGGACGAGGTGCAGGAGCTCGAGGAGCGCAAGGCTGCTCACTTAGGAAAGCCCGTCGAAAAGACGTATCTTTCCCGAAGGGAACGACGAAAGGGTCTTCCGTACGAGGACTATCGTTGGAAGCGGTTCAAGAATGCTGCACCGGATGAGATGTTCAAGCGCTTCTCGGAAGCATTCCACCGTCATCACGGATTTCGTCGATGAGATTCCTGGCAGATCGACGATTACGCCCTCGCCGATGGAGGCCAGCAGCTTCAATTCCGAGTGAATGGTTGCGATGGGAGCCGGCAGCATAGCGAAGATGATGCCGCGTTCGCTAAGGCGTCAGCAGGCGTCCGGGACTGGAACTAGCGGTGAGATGCGGAGCATGCGGGCCTGGCCGAGCCGGGCACCCAGTGGCGTATCTTCGGGGGGCTCCTGGAAGATTTCGGAGACCAGGGCAGTCAAGGGTTCGTCCGGGGGCAGGCCCAGCGTGAGCAGCGAGTTCGTGAGGAGGTCTGTAGGAAATAGGCCTTCGCCGTAGAGGATGGGAACTCCGGCACGCTCGGGGTCGTTTCCGGCGTGGGGCGCGAAAAGTTGGGTCTGGGCGAGCAAGATGTTGCGCCATGCCTGACCGTCAGCCTGACGAATCCGGGCGTAGAGGAGCGCCCAGAGATCGGTGGTGGGGACCAGAGGGCGGAGGTTGGCTCCATTGAAGACGGGCGTGGCGAAGGGCGCCTGAATGTGGACGCCGGTGGCGTCACGAGCGGCCTGACAGACAAGCGGAGGCGAGGGATGCTGGACTCCGGCGATGCGCAGCATGGGGCCGAAGCGTCCATGCGCGGTGGACCAGCGGCTGTCCGTATGGCCGACCCTGACTTCGTAAGTAAAGAAACCGAACAGATCGGGCGAGGAAGGTTGCAGGTCGGGCGGCAAGGGGATGAGGTACTGGTTGGGTGCGGAAGACGAGCCGGCGATCGGTTGCATGGCGGAGAGGCCGTTCTCGTCGCGCGGCTGACCCGGCGTAACGAGCCGCATCCATTCGGGGTCGATCGGCAGGGGTGGTTCGACGGAGTCGCGAAGTGGAGTGTCGCGGAACAGGAGCATGGGGTCCGGGCCGCGGGCGAGGACGCGAACGAAGTACGCGTCCTCGCGATCAAGGGGCGGCTCAGCGAATTCGAACCAGAGCATGCGCTGACGCTGGTTGTTCGAGGAGTAGTCGTCAGCGGGGATGTATTCGGATAGGGCGATGCCGGCGGAGAGGATACGAGGCGTCTGCGAAGGTGGCGTGGTAACGGGCAGAAGGATAGAACGGGAGACTTGGCTGGCTGGTGGGCCGCTGAAAGCCAAGCGCCCGACATACTCGATGGTTATCTCGGTTGGGAAGGCGGGAAGGGCGACGGCGGGTGGAACGGCGGGGAGAGGGCGTGGTTTGGGGTCGAACGCGTCCAAGAAAACGAGTTCGGTGGTTTGACGGGCTGGGGCGCGGGCATCGAGAGATTGGATTGTCGTGCCAGTGACCGCTTTGGAACCAATCACCCGGGGAAGGCGGAAGGTGGAGACAGTCTCTGTAACATCGTCCCGATTGGGCGCATGGATGATGCGGTCGATAGCGATGCCGTCATCTTGCAGCCCGTCCCAGGTCCAGTCGCGGAGCACGTCGAACTTGACGACGTTGATCCAGCGCTGCACGAGATCGGAGCCCGAGGAGAAGGTAATGGCCGAGGACTCGGGCGAGAGGGTGTGGCGGAGCGCGGAGGAACAGGCGAAGACTGTCCGTTCGCCTGCTCGGCCTGAGAGGCTAAGGGTGAGGTGGTCGAGACCGAGTTCCGCGGCGAGCCTCTCGGTGGGCGAAGGGACGGTGTTGTCGGGCGGTGGCGGCTGGAAGAAGAACGAGCGCAGCGAAGAAAAGCCCTCTGGTTCCCCGAGCAGGTCGGATTCAACGGTTGCGGCGGCGCGGAGGTCGATGTTGATCGGGGCGCCGCGGCGCAGATTGTCTTCTGCAAAGTAGCCGGGTTGATCGCGGCCTACGGCGATCAGTTGGAGACGTAGTGCGCGTGCCGTGGGCAGGGCGAGCGGTCCCTCGTCGGGCTGGTTGCTGGGGAGAGTGGTCAGGTCGTCATGATCTTCGAATGCGAGATCGAGGGCCATCTCCGGGCCATTGAAGGTTCGGGTGGTCTTATAGAGCGGTAGATAGGTGACGAGGTCGCCGTCGAGGGCCTTGAGCTGGACTTCGATTTCGACGGTGAGGACGTCGGGGTCGGGTACGCTGATCTCGCGGGTGAGTTTGCGGTTGGCGGCAAGTGCGGCCAGGTCGTCTTCGAGGTCAGCGAAGGTGGCGGAACCGGTGAAGAGGGCTTCGGGGTGACCGAGGCGGGGCTTGGCGATGCGGAGTTGACGCGAGTCCGCCGAGGGGCGCTGGAGAACTTCGATCTGCGCGGGTGGCCTACGGCGCTTGAAGGTGAGACTCGCGAGGGAGTTGCGGTGCGGCTCGGGCAGCGGGACGCTGCTGTCCGGGCCGCCTCGCGTGAGGTCAGAGAGACGGACGCGAAACTCGTAGGTGTTGCCGTACTGGAGCGCCACATCCTTGTCGCCGACCGGCTGAAAGACTTTCTCGCGGTTGAGTAACTGCGGCGGGGCGTCGGGGTCCGGGTTTTGGACTTCAGGGCGGGCGTGCAGGCTGGTGAGGTCGGGGTCGGTGAGCGCGAGAGAGCTTCCGCGCCACGTGGCGAAGTAGGGCGGGAGCCAGAAGGCCCCGGGCTGTTTGGGAGAAAGTTGGGCGGGGGCTACTTCGACGACGCCTTCGCCTTGGAAGCTGCCGAGGGAGAACGGGCCGAGGGTGAGGTCGCCTATGCTTTCGATGCGGAGCAGGGAGCTCCAGGCGTCGTCGCCCTGTTTGCGGACATCGACGCGAAAGCCCGCGACGCCGTTGGGGCGGTCGAACATGAGCGTACGGTCTGGATTGAGCTGTACCTGGCGATGCAGCCATTCGGCGATTTGCTCGTCGTCCCATGCGAGCTGGATGGAGTCGCCGGTGTCCGTGTTCTGGGCGCAGTGGACGAGTTTGGCGAGGCCGTCGTCGTAGGTCTGCGCTTCGCGGAAGATGTCGTCGGCGATGGAGTCGTCGGGCCCGGTTGTAACGGGAAACAGGACGGCGGCAAAGACCGGGCGAGGGACGGAGAGTTTCGGGATGCGGGCGGCGTAGCGGGCGAGGATGTCCACTCCGGCGTAGTCGCTGGTGGGGTGAAGATCGATGTAGAGCCAGCTGCCGTTGACGAAGAAGGCCGGGTCAGCCGGAGTGACGGTAGCCTGGCCCATGAGGCCGAGGGCGGCGGCGAGATTGGGCTGGCGCAGAGCGTAGGCCATCAGCCGGCCCCAGGTTACGTCAGAGGATGGGGCAGAGGGTTGGTCGGGTTGATCGGTGGCGCCCTGGTGTTGAGCACAGGCGAACTCGTCGGGGCTCAAGAGCAGCGGCGAATGTTGACGATTACCGATGAGCTGCTGGTAGCTGGGCGTGATTGCCTTGCGAAAGCTGGCTGGGGTGCGGTTGGGAACGATGGGCCGGATGGTGAAGTGGGTCGTGAGTTCGGTAAAGAGGTCGATTTTCTGAAGAGGAGGACCATCAAGTACGAGAGGGCCGATCGACGTCGCGTCCGCAGGCTGGGGCAGACGGGCAAGGGAGCCGATCATGTTGGCTTCGAAGACAAGATTGGCGCTCGAAAAAGACGGCAGACCGAGTTGGAGCGGCTGGAATGGATCGCCTTTAGGTAGACAGAGGAAGCGCACGGTCAGCGAGGCACCGTCCCAGAATTGCGGGAAGGTCAGCAGGCTCAGAAAGCTATTTGGACCGATCGACATTCTGATTCCTCCTTGGGCGCAGATTTTCTAGACTGGGACTTCCGCGGCGAGCACGGCCATTCCAACGCCAGGAAGCAGACCGAGCGCGGCGAGTGGAATGTCCTGCTGAAACTGGGTCTCGAAGTCGATGTCTTCGTCGAAGAAGATGGCAATGTGGACAGATGCGGCGATGCGAATCTGCGCGAAGATAGTAACGGTAAAGCGGTCGTTGCGGCGGATGCGAGCAAGCACCTCGGCGCTGAAGGAGAAGCCGATGAGGCCGAGGAGCAGCTTAGCGCGGGCTTCGATGCCGATGAGGATTCCAGGCTGCAAGGTTTCGGGAACGAGGCTGTAGCCGTACTTGATGGTGCCTTCGACAGCGAGCAGGCCGGGGATGAGATCGCCGCCTATGGAGATGACAATGCCGAGGGTGAGTTGGATGAGCGGGCCGCCGGTCTCATGCAACTCGACGCTGAAACGGAACAGGCCGCCGGCGTAGAGAAGCGGAGGGAAGATGCCCTGCTGCACATCGCCCTGGAACTCCATGAAGAGGAGGGCGCGTTCGACTCCGGTGAGGGCAGCTTCGAGTTCGCCTTTGACGGTGAACTGTCCGTAGAACTTGCCAATGCCGATTTCGACCCGGCCGTCGGGGCCGTCGCCGACGCGGAACAGAAGTCCCATATGGACGACGAAGGAGGGGCTGGCCCCGCTGCCAGCGGTGACGGAGACATCGAAATGGAAGGGCAGGCCGAGGAGATGGGAAAGCGAGTCGAGTGTGTCGGTCAACTCCTGCAGGGCTCCGGTGAAGAGCAGGTCGGGGGCGGCGAGCTTGGAGAGTCCGCCGGCCACGGCCTCGTAGTGCGAGCGGATCTGGATGACCTGGCCGAGCGGGTCGGGCAGTTGCAGGTTCAGCAGCGATGGGGGCGATGCAACGTTGAAGACCGCGGGGGCGGCGGAGTCGATGCCGAGGATGACTTTTTCGAGGTTGGGCTGATCGACTTTGGGAACGAGGTCGTAGTCGCGGGTGAGGCCCCAGCCGCCGCCTTTCATGAAGTCGGATAGCGGCTTGGCGGCTACGGTGAATGTGTCGTTGTCGATGCGCCAAAGGTCGTCGGGCGAGATGGTGAAGGATGGCAGTTCGACCAGCGGCAGCGCGAAGTTGGGGCGAGGGAAGAGCCCGGTCGCCTGTACGAGCGAGTGCGGATCAGCGACGACTGGAGGCGTGTCGAAGAGAAGTTTGCCGGGTTGTATGGGGTCGATCTTCGCGGTCTTGAAAAGAGCGCGGCTGGTGTCGGTCGCCATGATCAGGGCGTATTCAATCGCTGCGTTGGTGCGTCGGGTGTCCGCGGGCTCGCGGAACTTGTAGGGCCCGAGGCCGTTGCGGACGAGTGGAACACCGCGGTGGACGTCGACGGCGGAGGGCTCATGGGTGAAGGCGTCGAGCCGAACGAAGCTCCACTGGCCTGCGCGCGGAAGCTTGGGTGCCCCGACGATGGCGACGGCGAAGCCAAGTGTGTTGCCGTCGTCGAGCGCGGTGTCCGAGACGATGCTGGAAATCTGGGCTTCGAGCGTTCCACCGACACGCACGGCGCAGTCGACGGGGCCGCTGATGGCGCCGACCTTGTCGAAGAGCAGCTTGAGGGTTTGCTTCCGTACTTCGTTTATCGGTGGTACTGAAATTTTCGGCACCACGGGTATTTCGTCGGGCGTGAGTTGGATATACCCAGGGCGGTCGTAGATGGGGACGATGCCGCCGATTGCGCCCTCTATGTCGGCGTCGGCGTCGAAGATGACGGGTTGAACGGTGTTGAAGGCATCGAGGGTAATGATCGGGCCGACGATGCGGATGCGGCGGATGTTCTGGAAGCTGCGGACTGCTCCATTCTGGAAGGCATCGGGGCGCTTGAACTCTCCGGCGTCGATGGCGACCCAGCCGGTGTCGATACGGAAGACACGGCCGGAGTTATGGCGTTCGAGGAAGACGGTGCGGACGACCCGGGCACCGCACTCGTGGAGGATGGAGCGGAACTGAATGACTTCGTAGGCGGTGCGGCCGTTGAGGACCTGGAACTCGACCTTCGTGACGGAGGCTCCGAGTGGTGCGTCCACGTCATGATGCCATTGACTGAACGTGCTGAGGCCGTAGCCGGAGAGGTCTGCGCGTTGAAGGGGAACGCCGCTGGCGAATGTAGTGTTGAACGGTCCAAGCAGTTCGCCGGGAATGGTGCTACTGATGCCGACAGGGATGGGGTCCGCGAAGTTCGTCAACTGGCGCATCATGCCTGGCATCATGCGCGAGGGGTCGTCCGGGGGGGGCTTGCGCTGACGCGCGACCAGACGCACCTGCCGAGCGGAGGTGAGATCCCCGAAGGATGGCTCGTTGAGTGAGGCGTCGGTAGCGGGGAGGAAGACGGGTTCGGGAAGGTGCGGGGGTGGGACGAAATCGAGCTGCGCGAAGGCGCGGAGGCCAAACGGCAGCGAGAAGAGAGCTGCGGCCGGGTTCTTTTCGCCGATGGCCTGGAGGATTTCGTCGGACAGCGAGGTGGGGAGCGCTGGGACAAGTTTGACGGAGTTCGCGCCGAGCAGGGTCGGGCCGCCGTTGTATTTGGAATGTCCGAACGTGGCACCAATGTTTGGTGGCGGCTCCAACTGCACGGGCTCCCACTGCACCTGTGGCTGCATAAGGAGGCGAACGCGGTTGAGTTGGATGGAAAGCAGGTTGTCGACGATCTGGAACTGGTTGGCTCCTAGGGGTTCCATAGCCACGCCGAACAGGTGTTCGCGGCTGGAGAGATCGAGCAGGAGCAGGGACTCGGCTTCTGATTGGATGTGCGACTGGAATGCGCCGCGAACGGCAATCTCGTCGGCGTCATTGAGAAGAGGGACGAATGGCGCGGGAAACGGAACCGGTGAGTCGAGATGCGCTGACAGAGTTGGGCTAGCGCTGTCGGCCCATGGCATGGTGACGCTGAGCGCGCGGGAGACGGCGGTGTCTCGGCGCGACGTGACGATGTTGCTGGCGTAAGGGTCGGGTAGAGTCGGGATAGCAATACTGACATCAAAGAAGACGACTGCTGTGCCGGAGGGCAGAGCAGTGTCGAACATGGCGGCGTTGAGGGCAAGCCGTCGCGGCGGGCGGACGAGGAGATAGAGGTTTTCGAGCACGAAACCGGCAAAGTCGTTGAAGCCCGGAGCTTGCGGAGCTGTTGCCAGCAGCGTGAGGGAGATGCCGGAGGGCGAGGTGTACAGGCCGAAGATGTTGATGGCTGCGCCGAACTCGAAAGGCTTGCCGTCGGCACGGCGCGGGAGATCCCACTGGTTGACGCAGGAGCCGCCGGAGAATGCTACCTCGTCCGTGCCGCCGCGCTCGCTGCGGAAGTTCAGGAGACTGAGTGGCTGGCCGGCGAATCGCAGGCGGGTGAGCGAGGTATCCCAGACGTTGAGGTCGTAGCTTGCGCCGGAGACAGGCTGGAGGGATAGGATCTCGATCTGTTCGGCATTAGAACTGAAGGTGGCGGCGAACCAACGGAAGGGGTCGCCATCTTGTGCCGCGAGGGTCGAGGTGAGGCCGTCGCCGAGCGTGAAGACCAGCGAGCCGGCGTGGGAGGCTTCTCCAATATCGGTGATAGGCGTACTGCAAATAGGGAGCGCCCAGTGCGGGTTGATGACCGACGCTTCACCGGAGAACTGAGCAACATGGGAAAGGTTTCCGGATATTGACCAGGAAGGCTCCGCGGTTTGCAGAGGAAATCCGATCTGGTTGCTGTTGAGGAAGGGTGCGGCGCCCGAGAACTTGAAGTGCAGATCGGAACCGAAGCCAGAGAGCGTGAGGTCGCCGGTGAACGATGCCGCGGCGATGTTGGTGCCGACTTGCATTTGCGTGGGGAGTTGCAACTGGAGGGCTTCGGCGTCCGAAGCGCCGGCGGCGGCGGGCGGGGGCTGCTCGAGATCAAGCGAGAGCTCCCAGAGGGTTCCGGGCGATAGGAAAATGCCTGGCCCTGGAACCAGATCGCTTTTGAAGGTGAGCGTTCCGCTCGTGATACGAACGCCGACAAAGTTCTGCGTGTTAGCGACGAAGAAGCGCGCCTGGAGCCACACGGTTCCGGCGGGAAGCTGCCATGTTCTGCGGTCCGGCGAGGGTGTGGTGCCCTGGGGGATCACCATCAGCAGAAGTACGTGCTCGGGAGAGCCTGGAGGGAGGAAGAGGGTGACGGGAATGAAGCCAGGGCTCTCAATGGCGACGAATCGTGAGAGTTGGCCGGTTTTGTCGGAGAAAGGACCGAAGCGTTCCGACCTGCGCTCGGGTGAGAATGAGATAGAGGTGCCAAACGGCACCTCTTCCGTAAGCAGCCTGAGGCGTCTTCCGGCGGCCGTGAGTGTGGCGGCCTGTGCGGCGCCGGCCTGGATGGCCTCGACGATGATGGGATCGAGATCGACGGGCGGGATGATGCCGGCGTTGGCGGGATTTTGGAGGATGAGGACTGCGGCCTGGGCGCGGAGGAGGTTGCGAAGCGCCTCGGGAGGCGTTCCAGGAGCGGGTGCAAGAGAGTTCAAGAGGTCAAGCAGTTGCTGAATGAACGGATTCATCGCACCGCCGTGCTCCGCAAGAAGAAGAGGATCTGCTTGAGGTGAGAAGACGGTATCACGCCCTCGTTGCCAAGTACAGACGCAAGCTGGCGGGCATACCAGGAACGGACGCTACCGTAATGTCGCTTCGTTGATGGCACGTGGAACGCCATCTACGCCCTACACACCGACTTCTGCGCAGGGATGATCGCGCACAGCCAATGATGCCGTACCGTGCCGGAGACCGGCTTTCCAAGACCTGATTCAAGATGTAGGATTCTTTTCGGCGCGTGGCTTTGTATTGATGTGTTGGAGTTTCTCGACCCCGTGCGGGCATTGAAGTCGTTAGCGCCCCGGGCGACCCTTATGGGGAGCCAGTTCGGGTCAGTCCTTGATCGAGGCTACTCGTGATATCCACCAAGGATGACAAGCCTTCAAAGAGATCGATACAAACACGGAGACCGCTAGGCGCGTTTTTCCGGCACCCCGCGAACCGGTGAGGCTCAAATGCCGAATCATCGGACAAATCAAAGGGATCAGTTGTACGAAACACCGTGGCAGTGAAACGGGTACCCACGCCGAGGCACAGTCTTGAGCAACTGCTGACTGCGATCATCCAGTGCGCGACGCAACTCAAGGGTACACTGCACCAGCGAATCGTCAGTAACGAAGGGGTCGGGGCCACACCGGTTGCATCAATTCCTGCTTGCCGATCAGCCGTCCAGGGTGTTCCACCAGTTACTTGAGGGTTTCATACCTTAGGACGAAGCTTGATTTCCTCTCCCACCTTGAGCACACCCCTTGGCGATGTCCAGCGTGAACTCGCCGAATTGATAGTTTAGGGGACTCGTCTCAAAGGGGTGCTCCCATTTCCGCAAAAGCCAAGCGGCCTGTGCGTCCGGATTTTTGGCTTTTCTTCGGCCTTGTTTCGTTACTTCTCGTCCTGATGCTAGTTACGTTTGAACTGGCTAGGGGAGGCTCAGCACTCCATAGCGCGTTACTCGAGAACAACCGAGGACGAGATGCTCTACAGATCGGATTTAGCAAAATGTGGTTGCCGGAGAAGCCGTCCAGCAATAGCAGCAGTGGAAGATGAGCACCGATCCGCAAAGGGAGACATGTGAAAAATGAGTACAACACAGGTTCCTGCTATTGACATGAAAGTCAGACAATTCGCGACGCAATTCCAGTATTTAATCACTTCACTCGTTCTAATTAGCGTTTGGTCCTTGCGCGTCCTGGCGCAAGATGATCACTCGCACACGCTGGCACCGCAGCATCAAGAACGAACTTCGGATCAGAAGAGCAAGGCGAGCGCCCTTGTCAAGATTGTCTGGGACTCGATCGAGCGCTTTAAGAATGTGTCCGTCGCTGAGACGGAGGGGTATGTCCTTCAATTCGGCTGCGTGAGCGGGCCCGAAGCGGGGGCAAGAACGGGTACCTGGTGAACCGCGGCGAAGTGGACGCCAGGCGTCTTCAGATCGTGATCTACGAGCAGACGCCAAACGGACGCCTGCAATTGATCGGCGCCGACTCTGATTCTCGCCGACCCGTGGAATGCGAAACATTCGGCTCCGCTTGAGCTCATGGGACGCTTTTTCATTTTGTTCGAGCCCCAATCGCTTCGAGCTCCGGCGTTCTCCATGTCTGGACGTGGAAGGAGAATCCCAACGGCACATTTGTGAACTGACACCACAACGTTTCGTGCGAGGAGTTTCCGGCCAAAACCCCCGAGAGTCGATGCGATAGTCGGACCAAGAATGACAGCCTTTCGATCTGCTTGCCGGACCGAAGAAGCCGCGCGGCACAGCAGCAAAAGAGGATGCGCACTGATTTAGAAAAAGGAGACAGTCATCTCTTCTCCGTCAATCAGAATATCCGACCGGCCTCGGGTCGGAAGGGCTCTGTCTCGTCACCCTATTAGCCCCTTGAACGGCGTCATCCGATGTCCCCCTTGCCGCAACCGCAGGGTTCGGAAGAAGGAGCCGAACATGATCATTTGTAGGAGTGGATTAAATGCACGGCGCTCAAAAAAAGATCGACTCGACTAGCCTCACAAGACCGCTTTCCCGCCTTCTCATGTACAAAAATGACCCGCCTATGACAGGCGTGTGACAAATCGCTACTCAGCAATCGATAGGATAAGTTTTCGTTCGTTCCTTGCCGCAACATGGAGTAGACATTCCAGCAACTCGGCGACTACTGCCGTGATTCAGGATCGATTGGGCCCATACCTAAGAAATGTCACCCTCTTAGTTTTCGGTGACTTATCTTTTTTCCCTATCCTCGCCACTCCACTCAAGCGGCTTAGGGCATTTCATTCGTAGAGGGTACTGCGTGAGTTCGATAATTTTCTCAGTCAGCAGCGTGGCTGGAAGCGGCGACAATACAGCCACTGATGCATTGTTCAGCACTTTATACTCCGAGCTGCACCGGCTTGCGAGACGTGAACTGGCTCGCCGATGGACTCCTGCAAGCCTGAGTGTCACCACACTTTTGCACGAAGCCTATCTTGACATGGCAGCGCGCGATGACTTTTCGTTTCCCGACCGTGCGCGCTTCATGGGATATGCTGCGCGTGTGATGCGGGGACTGATCATTGATCATGCACGGAACCACAGTGCGATCAAACGCGGGGGCGAATTCAAAATTACTTCGCTCGAAGGTGACATCGCCGGGAATCCCGCCGACGCGAAGGAACTCTCGTTGATCAGCGATGTTCTAGATCAACTGGCGAAGGTCGAGCCTGATCTCGCTGAGGTCGTCGACCTGAAATTTTTCTGCGGTTTCTCTTTCGCCGAAATCGCTGCCATGCACAAGCTGTCTGAACGTACTGTACAAAGAATGTGGGAGAAGGCACGCATTTATCTTCGCTGCAGCATTCGCACAGATTTGTCACTCTGAGAGATCCATGTCCACACTGACTCCGGATCAATGGCACACCCTGAGTCCGCACCTTGACAAGGCGCTCGGAATGACGGACGAAGAACGCTCGATCTGGTTGTCCTCGCTGCGCACCCAGAATCCAGCCCTAGTGGATCAACTGGAAATGCTCTTCTACGAGCACCGTGCTCTGATCGAGGAAGGTTTCTTAGAGAAACGTCCCTTCAAATTACCGAGTGCGTCGACCCTGGCTGTTCAAACTCTTGGCGTCTACAGATTGGTATCGCAGATCGGTCAAGGCGGCATGAGCAGCGTCTGGCTCGCGGAGCGAAACGACGGTCGATTTGAGCGACAAGTAGCGGTGAAGTTCCTCAACATTGCACTGATGGGGAAAAGCGGCGAGGAGCGATTCAAGCGCGAGGGCAGCATACTCGGCCACATGGCGCACCCGCACATCGCGGAATTGATCGACGCAGGGATCTCGCAGGCAGGACAACCCTATCTCGTCCTTGAATATGTGAAGGGAGACCACATTGACCGCCAATGCGACCAGCAAAAGCTCAACGTCGAAGCACGCATCCGAATTTTTCTCGATGTACTGGCAGCCGTTGCGCAGGCGCATGCCAATCTGATTGTGCACCGCGACCTTAAGCCGTCCAATGTGTTGGTTACGACCGATGGACAGGTGAAGCTGCTGGATTTCGGTATTGCCAAGCTTCTTGAAGGCGAAGGCCACGCAGGCGCGGCGACGCTGCTCACGCGCGAAGGTGGAGGGGCGCTGACCCCCAAATATGCCGCTCCCGAGCAACTAAAAGGCGAAGCGGTGACGACCGCCACTGATGTCTATGCCTTGGGCGTGCTGCTCTACGAATTGCTGACAGGGCATCATCCGGCTGGAACGGACCCGCACACGCCCGCAGATCTGGTCAAGGCCATCGTGGATACCGAGCCTACACGCCCGTCGGATACCGTGGCCCCGACGCGGGCCAACGGCGAGATCACCATGACGAACGCCGCCAACCGCGCCACTACACCGGACAAGCTTCGTCGTCTGCTGCGCGGAGACCTCGACACAATTGTCGCGAAAGCGCTGAAGAAAGAGCCGACGGAGCGCTACCCCTCGGTTACAGCCCTGACGGACGATCTGCGCCGATATCTGAAGAACGAGCCGATCGGCGCTCGACCCGACACCCTTACCTATCAGGCAGCCAAGTTCTTACGTCGGAACCGCACTGCGATGGCTCTTGCGACGCTAACGCTTGTAGCTACGGCGGCCGGCGTAGTGGGCACTCTGAGCCAGAGCCATATGGCGCGAGTGGAACGTGACGTAGCGTTTGGGGAGCTGTCGCGCGCGGAAGCGATCAACGACCTAAATGAATTTCTCCTCTCCGATGCGGCGCCCTCGGGGAAGCCTTTTACGGTCAATGAACTGCTTTCACGAGCAGAGCACATCGTCGAACGACAACCTGCCAAGCATGATCCAAAACACATCGAAATGCTTATCTCTCTCGGCCGTCAGTACGACGTGCTGGACGAACAGGCGAAATCTCGCCAACTATTGAGCGAAGCTTACGACCTTTCCCGAAGGTTGACTGACCACCCCATCCGCGCGCGAGCCTCGTGCGCGCTGGCGAGCGCTATCGCCTTGGCTGGCGAGCATTCCCGCGCCGAGAAATTAGCCCAGGAGGGACTCAAGGAACTCGGTAACGAAGCACAGTTCGCACCCGACCAGATGTTCTGCCTGTTACGCGGCACCGAAGTCGCACGGGCACGCGGCGACTCGCGAGAAGGGCTCGCACGAACGCAGGCGGCGCAGCGTGTGCTGAAACGGTTACCCTTTGAGTCCGAGCTGGTGGGATCGCAACTCCTGATGGACCTCGCGGAGTCGTACCGATTCGCGGGCCGGTACGAAGAAGCGAATGCATCCTTCGAGCAGGCATCGGCGCGGTTAACTGCGCTTGGGCGCGACGACACCCAGACCGCGGTGACGCTCTTCAACAACTGGGGCACTGTACTGATTTTGGCCGGGCGGCCGCGGGACAGCGCGAGGGTCCTTCGCCGCGCATTAGAGATCAGCCGTGCCGGTCAGACAGACGATGCGGTTTCACCGATGTTGCTCGTTAACTACGCCCGCTCACTACGGGAGTTGCATCAGATCAACGAAGCGGCCGACTATGCTGAACGGGGTTACGCGAAGGCGCAACAATCGGGTGCCCAGGTCGTGATCGGTCAATCACTGTTGCTCCGCTCTCAGATCTACACGGACCGGGGGGAACTCCCACGTGCAACGGCGATGCTGGACGAAGTCGAGCCAAGGCTGCGACGAGGTCTTCCCGCGGGACATATCGCCTTCGCCTCACTAGCATCGGATCGGGCGGTCATTGCGCAGGCTCGCGGGGATTTGGAGGCAGCCCGGGACCTTTCTAGTGAAGCAGTAGCCATCTCTGAGGCGGCCATGAAAGATGGCCGGCTCGGCGGCGACTATTTACCCACTTTTCTCGTCCGTCGATCTGACATAGAGTTGCAGCTCGGCCATGCGGACCAGGCAGAGGCTGACGCAGCTCGGGCTTTGAGTCTGTTGCAGGCGTCGGCCCAAGTGGGGGCATTCTCGAGCACACTGGGTCGCGCCTACCTGACTCTCGGGCGCGGCCTGCAGTCTCAGGGCAAACGCGACGAGGCCCACGCAGCATTTCGCTCTGCCGCCGAACATCTGGAAAATGCCCTAGGACCCGATCATCCCGATACGCTCATCGCCCTGCGGCTTGCAGAATCCGGACCTCCGGGTCGATAGCCTACCAACAGCCTCGTTTTTTTCCCCCCAGTTGTCGTCTTTTCCCTTCCGTTTCCGATATCCCAAGTAGAGCGTAGTAATTCTGCCTCTCGCGCGAACCGTTGCGCGCGCTAATTCCTCGCCGGCTCAAACTTCAAACAGAACCAGCTCCAAGGCTCGGTGTGAGGCGATACGGGAGTCTGAACACCGATACCAAGAAGCGGGAGGTGGTGAATGAAGCACGCATTTGATCTTTATCCATTGTTTGCATGGGAGACGGGCCTTTTTCCCTTTCCCTTTGATTCTCCGTGTCGGCTGGAATCGCATTGTGAACTCGCAATCGCCGGCCCTAAGCGGGAACCTCCGATGCGCAGGGAGCAATCTATGCAACGGAAGCCGGACCTGCGCATGCGATGGGTGTGGGTTGTCGATGAGGATGAAAGCCAGTGATTATTCGCGGAGTAATCATTGCAGTCTTTGGGTTGCTGGCCATCCCCAGCTTGTCGAGTCAAGCATTCGGACAAGAATCACCCCCGGCGATTCGAGCGGGGGAACACCGACTCCCGTTCCATGTGCGTGATGGCTTAATCTACATTCAGGCACAGGTTAATGGGAGGAGCGCGACGTTACTTGTAGACTCCGGCGCGGCTCTCACAACATTTACGTTGAGGCTGATCCCAACACCAAATACGGATTCAAAAATAACGATTTTGCTGCCGAAAGGGAGTGTGTTGGCCTTCCGCGTCCCCGTCGGGTTCATTCTCGGAGACCCTGACCTGCGGGAACGGCAATGCTCATTTCGTCAGAGTGCAGTTGTCGGGGACTTCAAATTCCTGGACGCAGATGGCCTCGTCGGACTCGACGTTCTGAACCAATTCACATCCGTAACTTTTGACTTCAAACACTCCATACTCATTCTGGAAGACCGCTGAACTGCCCAAAAGGTCGAGAATGGCGAAACTTCGTTCTCAGGGCCTACTCGGGGTCACCTCGCCAATATGTCAAAAAGAACACGCTTGGCACCGGTCCTGGCAGCCGAGCCAACTCTCGAATCCCGAGTGACTGCTTCCGAGGTACCCCAGGCCTCCGAAGCCCAGCGTCGATAGTCTTCCGACAAACCCGATTTTCTTCACTCAGTTGTCGTCTTTTCTCTACCGTTTCCGATATCTCAAGTGGGGCGCATCAGAGGCGGCAGAGAAAACTCACCTCCGAAGATTCCAACGCAGTTCTTCCCCGCTGTGCGTTGATCCTGGGCTCCAGCGTGCCACCGCTGGCGGCTGGAGCACCTCCCTGGGCCCGCGGGGCAATACAGCATAAGGAGCTTCATGATGAAATTCTTTCCGAATCTGGCTGCAGGCCTAACGCTTGCACTATCGTTATCGTCCACCGTCTTTGCGCAGCACTACACGCAGGTCAACCTTGACTCCAACGTCTCCGGGGCCGCCGAGGCAACCGATTCTCAACTCGTCAATGGCTGGGGGCTCGCACGAAGCTCCGGCAGCACGTGGTGGGTCTCCGACGAGGCCACGGGATTCGCCACGCTCTACAACGGCGCCGGAGCCAAGCAGTCTCTTATCGTCACTATTCCCAAATCCAACCCCAACGACAAGACCTTCCCCACCGGCACCCCCACGGGGATGATCTCCAACGCCAACACGACCGACTTTCCTGCCGCTCCCAATAAGCCGGCGGCGTTCATTTTCGCGACCCTCGATGGATCCATCGCCGCATGGAATCCGACCGTCGGCCTCGCCCCCGGGGCTAATCCTCCCTCCACCAATGCTGTGACCGTCGCCCGCGGCGACAGCGGCTCCGGCTATACGGCCCTGACCACCGCATTCGTCGATGGCGTGCGTTACCTCTACGCCGCAAACTTCCTGAAGGGCCGCATCGACGTCTACGACAACGCATTCAAGCCGGTGAAATTGAAGGGCGATGGTCGTGACCACGACCACTACTTCGATGACGACCACCTCTTCGGCGATGATGACAAACCGTTCACCGATGAGCGTCTTCCACGCAACTTCGTGCCTTTCAACGTACAGGCCATCGGGAACGACCTCGTCGTTACGTATGCTCTGCACTTTGCCGGCAATCCCTTTGAAACGCCCGGCCCCGGCCTGGGTTATGTCGACATTTACTCGTCAAAGGGCAAACTGCTCCGGCGCCTCGAGCATGGCGACTGGCTTAATGCGCCCTGGGGGGTGACGCTCGCTCCTCTCGATTTCGGACGCTTCAGCCACCACCTGCTCGTCTCGAACTTCGCCGCCGGTGGAACCACGCAATCCGCCGGATTCATCTCCGCTTACGACCTTGACACGGGCAAATTCGATGGCCTAGTCGAGGACGCCAGCGGAAAGCCCCTCTCCATTAATGGTATCTGGAGCATCAGTTTCGCCAACAGCGCGACGCCCAACAGCTACGACCCCGACGAGGCCCCCGCAGCGGAGCTTTACTTTACCGCCGGCCCCAACCAGGGCACCGGTGGCCTCTTCGGATACCTGATACCAGTCTCCACCGAACTGGTCCAAGGCAACTCGCAGTAAAAGAAATATCACTAAGAAACAATGAGAGCTGTGGCCTCGAGTGCATGGCTCTCAATCTTTAAGGTAATGAGGACTGTGTAGTGCGCCGGAACGAGCAATTCCACGCTGCTCAAGTCTGCCTCTCGGCATTAGTTCTGCGCTCGCAGAATCAGACGTCCATTGGCTATCTCGGGGTCCGAAGAGCGGCCACAGAAGATTGACTTTTGTGTTCTCTGCCAGTCCCGAAACAATTCGAAGAGAGTCTCGGGAGACTTCACTACGGATCAGGTCGTAGCATATACGAAGATCAGAGACCTCGGCGGGTCGTGCCGGTCGAGCTCGCTGACTGCCAACAACCAGGAACGTCGGGACCGATCTGGGTAAGATGACTTGCGCGGTCACTGCACTCACCCCGGGATATCGGTGAGATCGACGCAGCAATCCGGTGACACTCGACGCGAAGATCGAACGAGGGATCATTGCCCTGGTGTCAATAAGCCGTAGCTTTTGTGCGTTTCGGTATAGGCGCTGAATGTTCGGTAGGGCTGGGTAGGGTCTGCATGAGTCGAGCAGTCTCATGATCCCACTCGGCTATCAGCTTCTGGTAGGTAACGAATCGGGAAAAGAAACAGCCGCCGGAGTCCTCCAGACGGCCACGGCCATTGCAAAGATCGCCGGTAATTCTTTGGTAGCGATCTACCTGCTTCCGCAGGCGGATCAAGCGGCCGGACCATCTCATCAGTCGGCTTATGGAATGTAATTGGCTTATAACTCCCACGGCCAAGTCTTACCCATCCACAGCATAGTGGATGGGTGGTGCGACGATAATTCGCAGCAATGTGGGGGTCTCTTGCAGAACGGAAACTTCACAGACAATCGGAGGTAATGGTTTTATCGGAAATGATGCTGATTAAAAATCAATTGATCTAACCCTGCACGACGCGCTCTATATGCTGTAAGTTATTGAAACAAATGGAGCCGATGAGCGGATTTGAACCGCTGACCTACTGATTACGAATTTGATCAGGACGAAAAGCGAAAACAATCCAATCTCCTTGGAAATAAAGGGGAAATATCACAAACGCCCGCACGTCACAATTTGCGTCACAAGAAGTTACGTATTCGATCAACTGATTTAACGTCAATTGGCCAAGGACGCGATGGTCGGCTCTAGTGGTATTTCGTCGGAGCCATTTCGCGCCACTCATTGAAGCATGAGCAACCTCACAGCCAGTTGTAGCCGCTCCACTCCTCGGTGTCTTGCCTTAATTCCTATACGCTGTATCCCGACTTGAATGAAGCCACTATTGCGGCGGACGCGTTTGCGTAAGACTGGGCGTTCGGCAGCGGTATTTGAAACGGATTCCACTCCCAACCAAGATTGTTGACACTTCGGATGGCTTAATGGGACAATTCGTGTCGCAATGGGCCAGACCGCGTCGTCCATCTGACACCAAATGAGTTGTCAGTCGCGATATTTCTCACTCTCATTGGTCCAAAATTTCCGACAAATTTGGGAACTTATGATTGTGAGCTTTGACACTGCTTCAGAGAAGCACGTGGGGCCTTCCCTCTGAGAGTGTCGCTCAATAAGCTACTTGCGCTGCAATTGCCAAATACGTTGCTGATAACTTTTCGCAATGTGCGGAGAATGAAAATGACTGAGGCACATGTTCCGGTTGATTTTCTCCATTGGACCTTAGCAACGCTTTCCATTCTTGCGCTGCTCATTTTCCTTGTGCCACTGCGCTGGCGGGCGCCGGAAGCGGGGCCAGTGGCGATGTTCACGGGCGGTCTCGTCGCTCTCCTTGCATTTCGAACTCCTCTGACCACGCTGGCGGTCGCGAGTGCGAAAGGCGTGTGGGACGCTATCTTTATTCTCTATGTAATGTGGCCATCGCTGTTGCTATATCAGCTAACCAAACAGGCGGGCGGATACGACGCCCTCCGACAAGGCATTGCGCGCTTTAGCCGCAATGAATTGTTTATCATCTTAGCGCTCGCTTGGGTATTTTCGTCGTTTCTTCAGGGCATAGCAGGTTTTGGCGCACCTATCGTTGTGGTTGCTCCACTTCTTCTCGCTATGGGCGTAAGACCGGTCTATGCCGCGTCGATGTCGATCATCGCACATGCGTGGGCGAGGTTCTTTGGTACGCTCGGCGTCGGTTGGCTGGCAACGCTACAGGTTGCCGACGTGCACGATGTTACAAGGACTGCCTATGAAGCGTCGCTTTTGCTACTGATCTCGACATATTTAGGCGGTCTCCTTATTGTGTGGCTCTATGGACGTTGGGCTGCCATACGGCATGCCTGGCCGCTAGTCCTCATTCTGGGTACGATCCTGGGTTTTGGACAACTGCTATTCGCGTTTTTCAGTCCTGAACTTTCAACGTTCTTAGCTGCCGCCATCGCAATGATCGCTCTTTATCCTTTATCACGTTGGCGCCGATATGGTGAACCGATAGAAGGTATCCCCGACAGACCTGCGATGCAGGAAAAACGTACTGAGACGCAACACGAAGAACAGCCC
>DATDHL010000496.1:0-3308 GCA_036521575.1 Edaphobacter sp.
AACGCGAACGTCACCTGGTTCACAATCGGAATTCTGTACTCGACGTTCGACGTCAAGCTTGTGTCGCCGCCGATCGAGACCAACCGGTACAACGGCAGAGGAATCTGCACGTTACCCAGGCTCGGATTCGTCGGGTCCCGCGGAACCGTCGTCCCATCCGGGTTTGTCAGGTTGAACAGCACTTTGTTCGGAATAAACGTGTACGGCGACGCCGAGCGCACATCGAAACCGCGAATATCCGATTCACCACCGCCATAGATACGTTGCATTGGCGGAGCGACCTCACCCCCGAAGCCTGCGATGTGCAGCACCTGAACGCGGTACCCAAGCACATTGTGGCCCTCGCGGTTCACCCGCAGTCCCTTCATGGGGTAGAACTGGCGGAAGCTCACCGCCGGTGAGACGTATTTCACATCTCCCCCCACGCCGGCAAACTGAACCGCCACGTTCAGATCCTTACCGCTATGTGGGCCAACCGGGCGGTCGATGCTCGTGAACGAGAAGCTCGGCGTAACCACCGAACTAATGATTCCGTTCAGCTGGTTCAACCCTGCCACACCCGACCGGAACGCCAGCGTCTGGAAGACATTGCGCGTATTGTCGTTGAACGTCGTTACCGACGACCGCGACAGCGCATATGAGACACCGACCCTTGTCACACCCGTATGCGCAAACAGGTGCCGCAACGGTGTGCTCGCCGACAACGTGACGCCAGTCGTCGAAGTGTTGTAATTCGTCAGAAGTGAATTCTGCGCGTTCGTCAGGTTCTCGCTCTGCCCATTCGTAATCGAGTAGGCCTTCGCCGGGTTGTAGTCATACTTGCTCGTAAAGACCTGCACGCCCAACGAGATTGGCTTGTTACGCAAATAAGGCTGCGTAAATCCGAATGTCAGCCTGCGTGACAGGTCGCCGACGTTCGCCTCAACCGACAGCGTCTCGCCCAGGCCAAGGAAGTTGTTCGTCTCATAGTTCAAGCCGATAAACGTTCCCTGCAGACCGCTGATACCGCCGTTCAGTCCGATCGAGTTCTTGCCCTTCTCCTTCAGCTTCAGCAGCAGGTCGACCGTCTGATCGTCCGCATTCTGCCGGCTCTCGGAGTCCTGTTCCACCTTAAGCGGCTCAAAGTAGTTCAGCTGATTCAGCCGCAGAATCGAGAGCTCCCACAACCGGCTGTTGTAGATCTGGCCCTCGTCCAGCAGCAGTTCGCGCCGGATCACCTTGTCACGGGTGATCGTATTACCCGTAAACTCAATGCGCGAGACGTAGAACGGCTTGCCCTCATCGATATCGATATCGAGAAAGATCAGCTTCTTTGCTTCGTCGACGCGCGGCGTCGGAGTTCCCACAAAGTTGATAAACCCGCCTTCACCGTAGGCCTTCCGCAACTGCTCCAAACCTTTGCCGAACAGCGTCGCGTTGAAGAACTCGCCGTCCTTCTGCGCAAATTGCGCCCGCAGCGCCTTCGTATTCGGATAGTGCGTGTTGCCCTTGAAGGTGATGCCGCCCAGCCTGTACCGCTCACCCTCTTCGACCGGCATCAGAATATCGATCCGCTTGCCCCTCGAAGGACGCAGCGTAAACGGATTGATCCCGCCCGCATCGCGCACGTGTGTCGACGGTTCGCTCGTCAGAGCCTTGAAGTACCCACGGTCGCGATACGCCATTCGAACCCGCTCCGTATCCTCATCCAGCTTGCTCGAGTCGAACGTGCGCGCAAACAGATTCTCAAAGATGATCGACCGTGGAATCCCAACCGGCCGCAGGTTCTTCATCGCGCTGCGCAGGGTCCGATCGCTGACGTTATAGTTGCCATCGAAGGCGATCTTGCCCACCTTCACCGTAGGCCCTTCCTTCACCGTAAAGGTAATGGACACGGCCGCCGGCGGAATCGTCTTCACTTCAGTCTTCACAGTGGCGAACTGGTGTCCGTGCTCGGCCAGCAATTCTCTTAGTACCACCTCGGCCCGCTTGATCTTGGTCGGGTCATACTGGCTCTCTACCGAAAGTCCCACCTTTTCTTTCTTCAGCCGCTCCAGAATGTCCGACTGCGAGACGGCATTCACGCCCTTGTAATTGATCTCGCGGATCGTGGGCTTCTCGCGAACGTAGATCACCAACTGCACGCATTTCGGCGTATCCACCCGCTCGATTCGCACATCATCAAAATATCCGGTGTTCCAGAGCGAGTTGAAGTCCCGCTCCACGACGAGAGGGTCATAAAGATCCCCCTGGTGTGAAAACAGCCGGGCAAGCACCGACTCCTTTGGAATGCGCCGATTCCCCACAACCTGCGGCTGGCACAGCACCTGCGCCGCCCCCTGATCGGAGACAGCTGGTGCGGGCACCGCCTGAGCAAACATCGAAGGCACCCCAACAACAGCAAGGACAGCAATGGACGCGGCATAAGCGATGCGGGAGCGGCTGGAGCGCGTGCACACAGGTTTGGTCTTTCTCTTCAGGGAGCTTCCGCTCTCTCGATTCACGGTAAAGATACGCACACCCTCACTGCTCTAAATATCGCACCCCGCGATTCCTGTAGGGGGAGTTTCGATTATATGGGAGCGCCCCCGCAGTTAGCGAGTTTACCCTTGGGTTCGTCGCGCCCAACCCCTTCCCTGACCGCGCAAAACGCCGCCACTATGCCCCATAAAAGAGGCACCTCGCCTTCAAAAGGCCTCTCCCGTGCTGATTCGGCGCCAGCTCACGCGCTCACCGCAGCACCCTCGCGAACACCCCGCTATCCACATTGCCCCCGGTCAGCACCGTTCCCACCCGGCGCCCACCAGCCGCACGATCCTTCAACAATCCTGCCAGCCCGACCGCCCCGGCACCCTCCGCCACATTGTGCGTATCGGCAAAGTAGATCCGCATCGCCTCCTCAACCTCATCGTCATCCACCTCAACAATGCGCTCCATCCCCGCCCGCATCACCGCAAGCGCCGTCTCATCCGGACGCCTGCACGACACTCCATCCGCAATCCGCGTCGCCACCGCATGCTCCACGACCCTCCCCGCCGCCAACGATAGAGCCGTCGCCGGAGCCAACCTCGATATCACCCCCACCACCTTCGTCTTCAGCCCCAGCGCATCCCGCACTGCGATCATGCCGCTGATCCCCGACCCCATCCCAATCGGCACATATACCGTATCCAGATCCGGACACGCCGACAAAAACTCCAGCGCATACGTCGCCACACCCGTCGTCAACATCCGGTGATAGCTCGGAACCCAGTGCCACCCGTTCGCCTTCTCCAGACTCGCCGCATGCTCCAGAGCCGCCTGAAAATCCTCGCCATGCACCACCAGCT
>DATDHL010000497.1:0-2156 GCA_036521575.1 Edaphobacter sp.
GAACGGGTACAAGCGGATGCTGAACCTGTCAGTGACGCCGCTGGGAGACAAGGGGTCCACGGAGAAGGTCGCGCGCGATAGACATTTTTTCCTGATCCTGTTCAATGATGTCACTCCGCCGTTTTCCCCTGCTGTCGAAGCTACTTCCGAACGCAAGCTCAAAGGCCGCAATCAAAGCGATCAGGAAGGCAGACGGCAGAAGGAGGAACTTGCCAATACGCGCGACGCCCTGCGTTCTGCTATCGAATCGGAAGACTCGCTCAAAGAAGAATTTCAGTCGGCCAACGAGGAGATACTTTCCGCGAATGAGGAGCTGCAGAGCACAAACGAAGAACTGGAACCTCGAAGGAAGAGCTGCAATCGGCCAATGAGGAACTGAACACGCTGAATGCCGAGTTGCGCAACAAGAACAGCGAACTCCATGACCTGAGCAACGATATCCTGAATTTACTGAACAGTACGCGAATTCCAGTTGTCATGCTGGACCGCCGGCTTTCGATACGACGTATCACGCCGGCCGCAACCAAACTGTTCAAGGTGGTCCCCGCCGACATTGGGCGGCCATTTGCCGATATCAAGCTCAATATCGAAGAGTCGGAAATAACATCTCACGATCTCGAGTTGCAGATCGCAAAGGTCCTGGACAGTCTGCAGCCGGTCGAGCTCGAGGTGCGGGACCTGGAAGGCTGCTGGCACGAATTGAGCATCCTGCCGTACCGGACGCAGGACAACAAGATCGATGGCGTGGTGCTGGCGTTACAGGACATCGACGCGGTGAAGCGAAGCCAACGCTATTTGCAGACAATTATCGAAAACATCCCGACTCCGCTGCTGGTGTTGGACGCCGACCTGAGGGTACGGTTCGCGAACGAAACATTTTGCGCGACATTTCAGGTTGCCCGCGAGGAGACGGTGGGGCAGCTCCTGTATCTCCTAGGAAATGAGCAATGGAAGGTTTCCGCGCTGACCGAATTGCTGGAAAAAGTGCTGCCGGAGCACAAACTTGTACAGAACTTTTCCGTCACGCATGAATTTCCGAGAATCGGACGAAAGGCCATGCTGGTCAGCGCCCGGAGAATTGAAGACATCGTCGGGCATCGCGCCCCGCTGATACTGTTGACCATCGAAGACGTCACGGAAAACGAGCAAATGGTGGACATACTTCGCGCAAGTGAGGAGCGCTTTCGAACTCTCTTCAGCCTGGGCCCTGTCGCGGTTTACTACTGTGACATCTCCGGCACGATTCAGAATTTCAACCGCCGCGCGGTGGAGTTGTGGGGTCGTACGCCTGCGGCGGGAGACACCGACGAGCAATTTTGCGGATCGTACAAATTATTCCGGCCAGAGGGCAGTTTCATGCCCCACGACGAGTGCCCCATGGCCGAGGTGCTGAACGGCAAGATACAAGAGGCGCGTGACCAGGAAGTGCTCATCGAGCGGCCCGATGGCTCGCGGATCGTCGTCGTCGTAAATATCCGCCCCCTGGAAAACAGCGATAAAGAAATCACAGGTGCCATCAATTGCTTTTACGACATCACTGAGCGCAAGCAGGGAGAGATTGCTCTCGCAAGGCTGGCCGCAATCGTCGAATGCTCAACGGACGCTATCATCGCCAAGAATCTTGATGGAGTGATCGAGAATTGGAATCGCGGCGCAGAGCAGCTCTTTGGGTATACAGCCGAGGAAGCTGTCGGGCAGTCCATAACAATGCTGATGCCTCCAGACCGGGTCCGCGAGGAACCAGCCATTCTCGAACGCATCCGCCGCGGGGAGCACATCGATCACTACGAATCAGTCCGCCGGCGCAAGGACGGGAGTTTGCTCGACGTTTCATTAAGTATTTCACCCATTGTCGATAAAAACGGTCAGATTGTGGGCGCATCGAAAATCGCACGCGATATCAGCGAGCGCAAACTTACGGAAGCGGCTTTGATTAAATCGGAAAAACTGGCCGCCGCGGGACGCCTGGCAGCCACGTTGGCTCATGAAATAAACAATCCTTTGCAAGCTGTAGCGAACCTTGTAAGCATATGGGCACAGTCTTCCGGACTGGATGCCCAAGGTCAGGCGTGTGCGGCGATGGCGGAGAGCGAGCTGCGTCGCGTGACCCACCTCACCCAACAGTCTCTGAGCTTTTACCGGGAATCCGCTTTCCC
>DATDHL010000498.1:0-7136 GCA_036521575.1 Edaphobacter sp.
AAGGGATCGAAGGCGGTCATCGCCATCAACAAGGACGAGAACGCGCCGATCTTCGAAGTCGCCGACTACGGTGTGGTCGGAGACCTGTTCGAAATCGTGCCCGCTCTGACCAAAGCAGTCCTCGCAGCCAAGCAATAAAGCGACATACAGCAACAGTTCATCGATACACTTCGAACCGCAAATGCAAAAGCGAACAAACAACAAAGACAAGGACGAAATACAGGGATCTCTCCATTGCGGCGGCAAAAGCTCCGCCTTCGGTCGAGATGACGTTTCTGTGTGGGATGAAGAAAAGACAAAGGTGACCGCAGATCCCGTAGGTGTGACAAACAAGAATGGCAAAAGCAAAACCAACAGCAAAGGGCATGGGGCACGGAAGGAGATTATGTTTACTTGAGGGTTAGTAGTGAGTTTCGTAATATTGGCGGTGGTTCCGAGTGTGCGTGGGGTTCAAGTAAAACTTCAGGGTTTTGGGGTAACTGGCTGTGGATGAACCTGGACAGGTACGGGAATCGGCCAGGCTTCCAAGTTAGGGATTGACCAAGTTCTTGTATCTGTTTACTTTGTGGCTAATGGCTGACATGCAAACAATTCCTGCTGGTATGGAGAGCGAGTCCGCAGAGGCTCTCTCAATTTCGATGAATATCGGCACCACGATCCGAGGCTATCGACTGCAGAAGGGGATGTCGCAGGGCGATATCGAGAAGCGGACCGGGCTGCTGAGATGTTACCTGTCGCGGGTGGAGAATGGGCATACGGTGCCGTCACTGGAGACGCTGCAGAAGATTGCGCGAGCACTGGACCTGCAGCTCTCGGAGTTCTTCGCCGAAGAGGTAGTGGGGAAAGAGATGTCGTCTCTGAACCTGGGCGAGGACGAGATTCGTTTTTTGACGCAGGTGCAGCGGTACTCGGCGAATTTGAGCGAGAGCGACCGGAGACTGCTGCTGGCAATGGTGAGGAAGTTTGCTCAGACTACTTTAAGCTAGGATGGGCGGCCTTTCGGCGCATGGGGAGCCTTGTGGCTCCCTGTGCTTTTTGGGTTGAGTGAGAGATTCGGGGAGCGATGCTCCCCGTGAAATACAGGGATTCTTCCCTTCGCTTCGCTCCGGTCAGAATGACGACACGGACAACAGCAACGGCAAGAGCGAGAAGCAGGTCCCCTTCGGGGATGACAAGCAAGAAAAGCAAGGGCAAAAGCAGATCCCCTTCGGAGATGACAAGCCAGAAAAGCTCTAGGCGCGGGGGACGTCCTGGATGGAGATGAGGCTTAGGGTGACGCTGCCGGTGGTGCTGCGTTTGTGAGGCAGGCCGCGGGGAATGACGAGCATGTCTCCTTTGCGGAGGGTGACCGATCTGGCTCCTTCAGAGCTGGGTGCTAGCCACTCGCCGGGCCCGGTGCTGTGTGGGCTTTGGGGAGTACCGCCTAGCTCGTACTGGGTGGAACCGTCGATGATCTGAAAGATGTGGTCGCGATGCTCGTGGTATTCGAACTCTTTGGCGCTCTTGTTGGTTTCGACGGTGATGACGGCTGTGAAGGGTGTGGTCTTCGAGCCGGAGAGCTGGTGGTTGCCGGGGGCGGCCTGGAGCTCCTTTACGATGCCTTCAAGATTAGAAGCAGTGAAGAGCTGGAACTGACCGGCTGGGATCGACTGGGCTTCGGCTGGGATGGGGGAGAGTATCGCGTCGGAGAGGGATAGAGTGGCTGCTGCCGCTAAAGGCGCGGTCAAAAAGAAGTCACGGCGAGATTGATTTTTGGCCATGCAGAAGTGAACCACAAATGTTTGCATGGTGGGAAGAGCAGAGAGAACAGTTAGCGCCTGGTGAAGAGCACAAGGATGAAGTAGGCGAAGAGCATAAGCAGAAAGACGGCGAAAGCGAAGGTAAGCTTCTGACGCTTGAGATAGCGAATGCGGCCGCTGGTCATGCGGGGTACGAGGGGAACACCGAGGGCGAGACCGCTGAGGAAGCCTCCCAGGTGGGCACTGTTGTCGATGCGGATGCCGACGGGAACAACAGCGGTGCCGAGGCCAATGATGAGATTGAGAGCGGCAAACTGAATGACGGAGCGACGAAGACGTTTGAGCTCGTAGAGAGGGATGGGGAGCTTATGGTTGGAGAGCAGAACGATGAGGATACCTGCGATACCAAAGACGGCGCCTGAGGCTCCTGCGCCAACCGAGATGTAATCGCGCAGGTACATGTTGATGCCCAGGCTGAGGAGGTTGCCGGCGATGCCGGTGATCATGTAGACCGCAACCAGTCCGAGTGGCCCAAGGAGCGGTTCCCCGAGGAGGCCGAGGTTCCAGAGGCACCACATGTTGGTGGCGAGATGGATGATACCGACGTGGACGAAGGTGGCGGTGAGGAGCCTATACCACTGGCCGTGCATCACGAGCGCGGGGACGTTAGCCCCAAAGTGGACGAGTTGGCCGGGAGTGGGTGAGTTGGCTGAGACCCCGTGGAGCAGCATCAAGAGGAAGACGGCGCAGTTGATGGCGACGAGGGTGTAGGTACCGGGAGCGCGGAAGAAGCTGCGGCCACGGTTGGTGACGCGGGTCTTCTCCTCAGCGTAGTCGGGCATGGGGCGCGAGGGCGCTTCGACATATTGCGGCGGCAGGATCTCGCCTTCAGGCTGAGGGTCGGATGACATGATTGTTGTCTTCTACGCTATCGTGGCGCGTAGTGGGTGGCAAATGCAGGACCGAGAGAAGGGGATAAATCCATTGCGGACGATGAGGCTGTCCGCTTTGCAGGTGGGAGAGTGATCAGGCGGCGTTTTCGTTCTTGGTGAAGCGGTCGCGTAGGTCGGCGGGGATGCGTTGCTGAACGATGTCTCCGAGGAAGCCCGGGAGGGGGGTTGCGATGGCGACCAGGAGCCATAAGAGCGCTGAGCACACGAGGCCGGTGACGGCGACGGCCTGGAGCGAGATGGCGATGACGTGGGCCTGGTTGATATGGAGACGAACGGTGCCGATGTGGGCGACGACTTCAAGCCGATGAATGATGACCGCGGCGAGCAGGAAGGCTGCAATTGAAAGGGTGCTGACGCTGATGAGGAGAACGTCGATGGTGCGGGCCACTTGCTGACGGCGACGGCAGTGAGCACAATCGGCAAGGTGCTGATCGTAGTCCTTGCGCATGGCTGGGGAGAGGCCCGAGATGTCGTAACGCCAACCGGAGAGGATATCGCCAACTACCTGATCGATGCAGGTTGTGTGGGTGCGGCGATGGGCTGGGAATGCTAACGCTGCTTTACTCATTGTTTTATGTGACTTCATTCTACCTTGCTTGGATAGCTGAAGGAAGCAGAAAGATTCATCTCCCGGTAACTTTTGATCGGCGAAGAGTTACAGGAAAATTTTGCTAAGTAAAAAAAGAAAGGCTTGTTTTTCGACTGTTTTTATAGACAGATGGACTCAAGGGGGGTTCCCTGCTCGGCCAGGAGTATCCGATTACCGAGCAGCGTAGGGTGGCTGGCGAGAGCCTGCTCGGCGGCGATGCGGGCTAGTTCTGGAGCGTTGTTGGACTCGGAGAGATGGCCGAGGACGATGAAGGCGGCGCCGCCGTCGTAGTCCTTCTGGAGGAACTCGGCGGTGGCCATGTTGGAGAGATGGCCTACGCGGGAGAGGACGCGCTGTTTGACCGACCAGGGGTAGGGGCCGTCCTTGAGCATCTCGAGGTCGTGGTTGGATTCGAGGAGGAGGACGTCGATGCGCTTGAGGGCGGCTTTGACGTTGGGGGGCATGTAGCCGAGATCGGTGGCGAGGGCCATGCGGATGCCCTCGGAGGTGAAGACGAAGCCGCAGGGGTCGGCGGCGTCGTGGGGGATGGTGAAGGGGGTGATGTCGATGTCGCCGATGGAGAAGTGGGTGCCGGAGTGGAAGAACTCGACGGCGGGTAGGTGGGTTGGGTCGGCTTTGGTGGGAGTGGCGGAATCGCAGAGGTCTTCGGGGTCGGCGGCTTCGGTGTTGAGGGCGGCGGCCTCGGCGTAGACACTGGTGATGGAGGCGGACTCGGCGGCTATGTCGTAGGTTTGGGCGGCCACCGCGGCGGCTCGGGTTTCTTTTTCGCGCTGGATGTGATCGAGCCACTTGGCGTAGGTCATGGTGGTGCGGGGGGTCATCATGCGGACCCAGGCGCGGTGGGTGGTGTCGGTGAAGTAGACGGGGATATCGAGGCGGCGGGCCAGGACGCCGAGGCCGGCTACGTGGTCCTGGTGCTCGTGGGTGATGAGGATGGCGTCGAGCTGGGCGGCGTCTTCGCCGGCGATGGCCATGCGCTTGAGAAGTTCGCGGCAAGAGAGGCCGGCGTCGACGAGGATTCGGGTGCGGGAGGAAGAGATGACGGTGCTGTTGCCCTTGGAGCCCGAGGCTAACACTGTCATTCGCATCATCTGGCTAGGATACGCCTGTTGGCTGTGGGTTTCTGGAGGGGGTAACTGGTTTGGTTCATGCGGACGGGGAATATAATTAGGGCGTCGATAAAGAGCAGGCGGGTATTGGTAAGTCCCGCCACTTCCCTCTCCGGGAAGCTCTCTGTGCCGCATGGTGTGCGGACCCCGCGACAAGCAAGGATGCATGTGCGTTCAAGCTTGGGGCGGGACTCTTTACGGCAGGATGGTTGGCGTCTCTCCCAAGCACAAATCAAAAAACAGAGGGAGAGTTATATGGCCAATATCGAAGCGAACAAGAGTGTTGTTACGCAAATCAACGTATTCACGGTAGTACCGGAGAACCAGCAGGCTTTGGTTGAGCTGCTGATTGAATCGGCGAAGTCAGTATGCGAGCTTCCGGGGTGGATATCGGCGAGCATTCATAAGAACGCCGATGGGACGCGTGTCGTGAACTATGCGCAGGCCGAGAGCATGGAGGCGCAGGAACGCGTCGTCGCGTCGCTGCGGGAGAATGGGTTTCTTGAACGGAACAAGAAGCTAGGAGAGGCGCATCCCGGGCTGTATGAGGTGGTCTATACCTTGATGCGATAGCGGAGGTCCGGCGTAGCGACGATGGAGGTCTTGCGCCGGATTTTTATGTCTGGACGGGTGGCGGATGAACGGTACGGATGTCGGAGAGAAGGATGGAGTGGCCGGTGGTTCCCTTCTGGACGTAGGTTCCGTCGGGGGCGGGTTCGACTTCGAGGCAGAAGAGGTCAGGGGTTTCGCCCTCGTCGAAGACGAAGAGGATTTGGGCGAGGAGGTGGTCGCCCTGGATGGTCTCGAGGACGACTACTTTGTCGGTCTGGGATTTGAGGAAGGCGCGTTCGGTATCGGTCATGACACGGGGGTGGCAGAGCGGGGCAAGGAAGTTGACGGTGCTGACGCAAAGCGCTAGGTAGAAGATCTTAAAGGGGCGAGGAAGTTGACAGTGCTGCGGAGGACGACCTCGTTGCGCTGGTTGAAGGCGAGGGTGCGAGTGCGGACGACGCCGTAGTCTTTGCGGGAGTTGGACTGGCGGACGCCTACGACTTCGATCTCCGTGCGGATGCTGTCACCGGGGCGGACGGGCTGGGTCCAGCGCATCTCTTCGACGCCTGCGCCGATCATTCCTCCGGCTACGGTGATGGACTGGACTCGGAGGCGCATGACGATGGCGGCGGTTAGCCAGCCTGAAGCAGCGAGACCTTTGAAGAACGAGCCTTCGCCAGCTGCTTCGTCGAGGTGGAAGGGCTGGGGATCGTACTTCTGACCGAACTCTTTGATCTCTTCAGCGGTGACCTTGGCACTGCCGACGGAGTTCATCTTCTGGCCTACGTAGAAGTCTTCGAAGTAAAGCTCTTGGGACATGTTTTCTCCTGTGGGTTCTGATGCGAGGCACGGCTCAGGTGTAAGTGTAGAAGCCTCGGCCGGATTTGCGGCCTAGCCAGCCGGCGTCGACCATGCGGATGAGTAAGGGGCAGGGGAGGTATTTGGGGTCGCCCAAGCCGGCTACTAGGACGCGCATGATGTCGAGACAGACGTCGAGGCCGATGAAGTCAGCGAGGGTGAGCGGTCCCATGGGGTGGGCCATACCGAGCTGGAAGACTTTGTCGACGGCCTCGGGGGTGGCGACGCCTTCCATGACGGCGTAGATGGCCTCGTTGATGAGGGGCATGAGGACACGGTTGGAGACGAAGCCTGCGGCGTCGTTGACCTCGACGGGGGTTTTGCCTAGGTGCTGTGCGAGCGAGTGGACGGTGTCGAAGGTGGCCTGCGAAGTTTGAAGGCCACGAATGACTTCGACGAGCTGCATGACAGGCACGGGATTGAAGAAGTGCATGCCGATGACTTGCTCGGGACGCTTCGTCTGTGCGGCGATCTTGGTGATGGAAATGGAGCTGGTGTTGGTGGCGAGGATGGCTCCGGGTGGGAGGATGCGGTCGAGGTCTTTGAAGAGGGCGGATTTGATTTCGAACTGCTCGTTGGCGGCTTCGATGGCGAGGTCGCAAGTGCTTAGTGTTTCGCGGTCTAACGTCAGGATGATGCGGGCGATCGCTTGTGCGGCTTGATCGTGGGTGAGTTTTTCTTTGGTTACTTCGCGGAGGAGGTTTTTCTCGATGGTGGCGAGGCCTCGATCGAGGAAGGATTGCTGGATGTCGCAGAGGACGACGTTGAAACCGGAGCGGGCGCAGACGTGGGCGATGCCGTTGCCCATGGTTCCGGCGCCGAGTACTGCGATGGTTTTGATGTCGGGCATAAGGGTGATTCTTGCGACTTGAAGTTTAGCAGTTTGGGAGTGAGGCTTTACTTCGGATAAGCAATGAGGTGAAATCGACGAGAATGTCCGGTCGCCCAACCACGCTTCCACTTTTGAAACAGTGAGCCCGTCAGATGCCTCCGTCCGCCCGCCGGACGAACTGTCATTTTTAACTAGACAATTTCATAACATTATGCTATGCCAATGATCGCTCCAAGGAGCGATGTCCGTTTTCAGGAACGAGTTGTGTCGCATCATCAACGGTACCCTTTCAGGCCTCTGCCTCAAGCTAATTCAGATGTGGCGGACAAATACGACTAAGGAAAACCTTGGCCCTTCATCCCGAGGAGGTTTCTATGTCTACGCACCGGCAACAAATCAACTTACTGGCTATGGTTGTTTCGATCGCTATGGCTCATGCCGTTATACCGGCTCACGCGGACCCAATTACCTTCAACGCTCTCT
>DATDHL010000499.1:0-3021 GCA_036521575.1 Edaphobacter sp.
GCCGAGGCGATTCCGACAGTGCCGGCACCAGCCGTAGTCGCGACGGCGGCTAAGCCAATAGCAAGTGCGCCGGCGCAGGCGAGCCAGCGCAACAACAAGATAGGGCTGGTCGTTGCAGCGGTAATTGTTGCCGTGGCGGCACCTGCGGGCTGGTACACATTGCATGCGCGGCAGAGCCCGCCAGGACCCCTCGCAGCGACAAGTCCGGCGACAGCACCGGCACCCCAACCAATTGTCCCCATCACCAAGGTTGTGGACGCCACCAGTCCAGCGCCCAATCCAGTGTCCAGTCCAGTGCCTAGGCCGGTGGGGATCAACAAGCCCACCGTTGCTACGTCAAGCCCAGGCCTAAGCGTCGCTGAAAAGAAGCCAGGTGTCACAGTTCCGCCGATTGCCAGTGCAAGTTTGTCGGCGAAATCAACTCCGGCAGCACCAAAGAGTGAGCCGCTGGGCTTCGATCCCATGACGCTGGATCCGAAGCAAAACGCCAGGCTGAAGATTGACGCGAGCGGAATGCCGCGGGGGCTGGATTTCACGGTGGAAATGAACGGCAGGGCCTATTCCCACAATTCGGGAGCGATTGGTCAGGATTCCTTCGTTCCGCCCGGCGTGCAGGAGTTTCGCGTCTCCGCGAAGAGCGGCGCGGTACAGCAAACGTCCAACACGGTAAGCGCCGACTTCCTCCAGAAGAAGAAACATACCCTCAAGGTCGAGTTGCGTTTGAAGGGACAATCAGCAAACGCCGGAATGCCTCAGGGGCTTTATCCCGATAGCCAAATCGTTGTCACACTGAAATGACAGGAAAGCACAACGATCACCCAGCAACAGAAAAACACACTTCCACCAAACCAGCTTTCCCACACTTTTTTCCACGAGCTACCCACCAAACACCATCAACGAACTTACAGAAGCCGCTCCCGGACCTCCGTCCGTACAAGGTACAAAAAAAACACCAGCGAAAACAGCCCACGCACTAAATAGTATCCATTGTGCAGCCGCGAAAAAAGAAATAAATCCCCAGCGCTCAGCAACATACACCCAGCCGTCACCAGCGCCCATCCCCACTTCTTCAGCCGCAGAAGCCCAAAGATCCCCACCGCCAGCAGCGTACAAAGCGTCAGCACGCCATACTTCGACATCCCCTCGCCAAACGCCCCCCGCAGCCCCGCATAAACGTTCAGCATCGTCATAAAAATCAAGAACATACAGATGCCGGCAATCCCCGGCAACATCTGTCCAGCCGCTAACTTCTTCTCATCGCTCATAAAGTATGCAGATACGCCAGCAGATCATCTAAATCCTGCTGATCCAACACGTTGCCCTGCGCCGGCATCATATTCCGCCCATGCAAAATCGTAGCCGAAACCCGTTCATCCGTCGCCGCCGCACCACTAGCCAGATACTGCTTCTTGAACACCCCAACCATCGAAGGCCCATTCAAAGGAGCGTCTTTGCGGTCATTATGGCAAATCACGCAGTGCGCCTGATACACCGCATGTCCCCGCATCTGCTGCGCATTCAACAAGTTAAGAGGAGTCGGCGGAGGCGTCGACTTACACCCCGTCACTCCCACCAAAGCAACCAGCAAACCGTTCAAAATCCTCACCCAACTATTCTCGCACCCCCCTCAATTCGCCGCTGCAATAGCCGCCACAATCTTGTCCATCACCTCCCGATCCGCATTCGACCGAGGAGTATGGTTCCCCACCATGATCGAAAAAATCACCGTCCGCCCACTAGCCCCCTCCAAAAAACCACTCAAAGCCCGTGCCTCACCCAGCGTCCCCGTCTTCGCAAATACATGATTCTTCAGCGGATCCTTCGCAAACCGTTCCGCCAGCGACCCATCCTGCCCCCCCACCGGCAGCGACCGCTTCCAATCCGCAAACCACGGCTGCGTACTCGCATACTGCAACAACCGCACCGTAGCCCGCGGAGTCACCAGATCATGCCCACTCAACCCCGACCCATCAAAAAAAACAAAGTCATCTCTATCAATTCCAGCCTGTTCAAGAAACGCCCGCACTACACGAGCCCCACTTACCGTAGAGCCATCAGCCAATACCGCCGCACCCAAATCATGCAGAAATATCTCCGCATGCAGATTCTGGCTGACTTTGTTCGTAACCGTCACATCCTCTGCCAGCACCGGCGAAACATGCTTCGCCATCACATTGCAGTTATTCCCACACCAGAGCTGTTGCGGCCCCGGGCCATACATCTTCGACCCATCCATCCCGGGTAGCGGCTGTTGCGACACCTGCATAAAGCCTCTCGCATCATTCGAAATTCGATGCTCCGCCCGCGCCCTCCCCGTCACCACGACCCCTCTTGCCTCAAGCATCGCCTTCAGCGCCACCGCCGCATACTCCGCCGGATCATGGATCGCCACCTCCTCCTCATCCGGCTGAGCATCGACCGCAATCGACCCATACACCCGCAGTACCTTCGACCCCAGCGCGCGTTCCATCTCCACATGGCTGCCGCTCTTAGCCGCCCCCGTCACCAACCCCGAAACATCCACTGTGTAATAAGGCACCACAGGATCAACCACCACCGTAGCTGGTTTCCCAGCCTCAGCCCCAGGAGTCACCGCCACTTTGATCTGATTGTCATTGATCGACAGAGCCGAAACCGGAGCCCCATACCCCCAAACCGTGTCGTCAATCGACCAGTCCTCCGCATAAGGCTCCCACGGAAACAGCGTGTCATCTCCCACGACATCGCCGTTCACCACCTTTAGCCCGGCCTTAGCCACCTGGTCAGCCATTTCCTCCAGATAACGCAGCGCAGCCGGAGCGGGCGGCGCAGGCTTCGGCCTCAGTCTCGGCGCCACATACGGAATGTCACGTCCTGAGAGATTCGCATCCCCACCCCCCACCAGCACCAGGTCTCCCGTCAGCTTCTCCGGGCCGTTCATCACACCCTTCGCCACAACCTTCGTCTCAAACGTAGTCCCCGACCCCAGTAACGCGATCGCCGTAGCAGTCGTAAATAACTTCGCATTGCTAGCCGGCTGAA
>DATDHL010000500.1:0-2645 GCA_036521575.1 Edaphobacter sp.
CTTCCGTCTCGACAACAAAGTCGCTCTCGTCACCGGTTCCGCCAGCGGCCTCGGAGCCGCCATCGCCACAGCACTCGCGCAAGCCGGAGCTACCGTAGCCTGCCACGGCAACCGCCGCCCCGCCGACGACACCGCCGCCGCGATCCAAGCCGCTGGCGGCACTGCCCACGCCTTCCAGGCCGACCTCTCCGCCACCGACGGAGCCGAGCTTCTCTTCAATCAGGTCAGCGCCGCCCTCGGCCGCGTCGACATCCTCATCAACAACGCCGGCACCATCCACCGCGCCGCCGCCGAAGAGGTCACCCTCGAAGACTGGGACCGCGTTCTTCAAGTCAACCTCACCAGTCCCTTCCAGCTCTCCCAACTCGCCGCTCGCAACATGATCCCTCGCGGCCACGGCAAGATCGTCAATATCGCCTCGCTCCTCAGCTTCCAGGGAGGCATCCGCGTCCCCGCCTACTCCGCCAGCAAAGGCGGCATCGCTCAACTCACGAAAGCCCTCGCCAACGAGTGGGCCCCCAAGGGTATCCAGGTCAACGCCATCGCCCCCGGCTACTTCGCCACCACCAACACTGAAGCCCTCCAGGCCGACGAAACCCGCAACCGCCAGATCCTCGAGCGCATCCCCGCCGCCCGCTGGGGCCAGCCGCAAGACCTCGCCGGAGCCGCACTCTTCCTAAGCTCCGCCGCAAGCGACTACGTCACCGGAACCATCCTCACCGTAGACGGCGGCTGGATGGGCCGCTGATGAAACCAACACCAAGACAGCTAACGCAGACTGAGCCAGTCGACGACTGGATCGCCGTGTTAGCTGTCGTCACCGGTTGCAGGCGCACCTTCGAAACCGCCTTCGTGAATGAATCGGAATTGGATGCTGAAGGCAACTACAGAATGGCCGAGTTTGTCGTTTCCTTCACCTACGAGGTCTCAGGAAAGACCTACAACGACAAATACAAATCAGGCTCTCCCAAAGAAGAAGGCGAGACCTTTGAGATTCTTTACGATCCCCATAAACCAAGGCGAAATAACAGCTCCGGTTTCCCCGCCCCAATCTGGATGAGGTTAATCGGCTGGGTAATAGCAGCAGCCGTCGTTCTGGGTTTCATCTGGCTCGAAAATCGCTTCGAGCGTTAGTTGCAGCCTTGTTGCGAAATTCATGCCTCCCTGTTTGACAAAGCCCCAGCCTCCAGCCCGCTACTTATTTCACCCTCCGGGAACACCCGAAAAGTCGAAGTCCGGACTTAACTAACCTGTTTTGAAGACATTGAGACTTTAAGTACGGGGAGGGACTCCTACACAATCCCCGGCAACTCCACCCCACCCCGCTCACTCGAGAGGTAAGCCGCCTCCACTGTCCGCATCGTATCGATCGCATCCTCCACACTAGTCGGCAGCATCGTCGCCTCACCCTGCACAAAGGCCTGCAACGACCCCATTGACCCCATAAACGCATCCGGAAACCAGTTTCCGCTCACCGGCCCATCCTTCCATCCACCCTCACCTCGAACGATATACTCGAGGTTATCCGGCAACCCCACCGGATAATTCAGATTCACCCCCATCTGCGCCCGCATCGCGCCTGTCATCCCCTCCCACTGCACAAAGCTTCGCTGCATCTTCGGATCAAAATCGTGCGAGTGATTCGCGCTGATAAACACCCGCTTATCATAGCCATAATCGAACGTGATCACACTCTTCGTCGCCGCCAACTCCGCCGTCCGCGGACTCTTCACCGTCTTGGCATACACTCCAAGCGGATTCCCAAACCAGCTACGCACCAAATCCACATAGTGAATCGAGTGATACAGAATCTCCAGCCGCGGAGCCGTACTCAAAAAACTCCACAGCTCCCAAGGCATATGCACGCTGACCGACACCTCCATATCGTGCAACTCACCCAGCGCACCAGTCCCATGCAACGCCCGCGCCGCCAGCATATTCGGAGCCCACCGCAACTGAAAATTAATCGCCGCCGTCAGTCCCTTATTACGGCATATCTTCAGAATCTCCACCGCCTCTGCCAACGTCTCCCCCATCGGCTTCTGAATCAAAACCGCCGCCCCATCCGGTAGCTGCGGCAGCACCCCCGCAATCGCCTTAGCGGGCAACGCTACGTCGAACACCGCATCCGCTGGAGCATGCTTGATCGCCTCTGCAATCGAATTCGTCGCAAACGGAACCCCAAACGCCTTCGCCAGCCCCTCAGCCTTCTCGCGATTCACATCCACCAGCGCCGCCACCGGAAACCCAGCCTTCGTATACGCCGGCAGATGCGAATCATGCACAATCCCACCCGCCCCAATCACCACAATCGGCCGCGCCACCTTAGGCCTCGGCGCCACCGCTTCCCGCATCGCTCTCTCCAAGTCCATCCAATCCCCTTTCAAATATCCAACCGCCATTCTATTGCTAAAAATAGACCCCCTAAAAAAATCGAATAAGCCGGCAACCACCTTGCGCCCGTTCGAACCACCCCGTACCCTACCAGAAGACATGCCGTCGAGCCTCGAACTCGCTCTCCTCTCCTGCGCCCTCCTCGGCCTTCGTCACGGCTTCGACTACGACCACCTCGCCGCCATCTCCGACATCACCTCCGTCCAACGCGCCTGGCGAGAAGGCATGCGCCTCGGCCTCCTCTACGCCCT
>DATDHL010000501.1:0-6887 GCA_036521575.1 Edaphobacter sp.
GAGGGAGGCTAACTTTTCGGCGTTGATGGTTTGCTCTTCGGACTCGCGCATGTTGCGTTTGTGCTGGGCCTGGGTGGTCATGACTCCGCGGTGGTACTCGAAGTACATCTCATCCTTCCAGGTGGGGATGGCGATCTTGCCAGGGTCGGGTGTGGGGAAGGTGTAGCCCTTGGCGATGGAGGTGTAGTTCCAGACGGGCGAGTTGGGGGAGAGGTTTTGCTCGGAGTGGGTGAAGAAGGATTGAGCGACGCCGAACTGGATGTTGGGCATGATTTTGCCGGGCTGGGCCCAGTGATTGCCCTCGTCGAGGATGGCTCGGGTTGGGCCGCCGCCGTGGTCGCCGATGCCGTAGAGGTCCATCATCTTTTCCATGCCGGGGGCGCGCTGACGGGCTACGGCCAGGTCGGCGGAGAGACGGATGGGATTGAGGTTATTGTTCGCGTAGTCGTGCGGGAAGTAGGTGAGGACTTTGCTGCCGTCGGGGGACTGCCACCAGAAGAGCTTGAAGGGGAGCTGGTTGGTGTCGTTCCAGGTCATCTTCTGGGTGACGAAGTAGTCCATGCCGGAACGCTTGTAGATCTGGGGGAGCTGCCAGTTGTAACCGAAGGAGTCGGGGTTCCAGCCGATGCGGACGTCGACGCCGTACTGGTCTTTGAAGAAGCGCTTGCCGATGAGGAGGGAGCGGACCTGGGATTCGCCGTCGGGCATGTTGAGGTCGGGCTCGACCCACATGCCGCCTACGATCTCCCAGCGGCCTTCCTTGATGCGCTTTTTGATCTCATCGTTGATGGCTGGGTATTTTTGCGCGATCCAGTCGTTGTAGGCGGCGGCGGACTGAGTGTAGGTGTAGTCGGGGTACTCGTTCATGAGCTGAAGCGCGGTGCTGAAAGTGCGCTTGACTACGTCGACCGTTTCCGTGACAGGCCAGAGCCACGCGGCGTCGATGTGCGAGTTGCCGGTGAGGTGGAAGGTCGCTTGTTGCAGGACGGGCTTGATGGGCTCGAGCTTTTGACGGGATGCGGTGAGGGAGGCGTCGAATTTGGATTGATTGGCGGCGTCGAGGGCGGTGAGGTCAACCGTGGTGATGGATTGATTGAGGGTGGCGAGGTCCTGCGTGGCGTTCTTCGAGAGGCTGGGGAGGAGGGCGGCGCTGGAGATGAACTCGGTGCGGAGGTCGGAAGGGTTGGGGCGGCCAGAGGCGAAGTCGATCTTCATGGTCGCGCGGTCGAAGGTCTTGGTGTCGACGGTGTGGAGGAGCTTGACGGCGATGAGGACCTTGTCGCCTGGCTTGGCCTGGTCGAAGAGGACGATGGGTTCGAGGTCGTCACCGAGAGCTACGCGGCGGCCGTTGAAGTAGATGATCTGCGGCATGGGGCCGTTGGCGTTGGCGCGGAACTGGAACCAGATGCGAGCTCCGGTAAGGTCGTAGCCGTTGAGGTTCTTCGGGACTTCGACGAGGCGGCGGAACCAGACGGCGTCGTTGGGGGCGTGGCTGCGGGGCTTGACGATGGGCCAGGAGGAGTCGTCGAGGTTGGGATCTTCGCCATGGGCGAGGTCGCCTACGTGGGAGCGCCATTCGTCGGCGGGGAGATTGTCGAGGGTGCCGAGGCGTTCGACGACTTTTTGGGAGTCAGGGGGGAGGGTGGCGATGATGTCGGCGATCTCTTTGGGGGATTGCGCGTGGGCGGGGATCAGGGCGGCGGTGAGGAAGAAAGCGGTGAGGAAGGTAGTGGTGATACGGCGCAGAGAGGCGATGACAGTCAAGTGCGACTCCTTTGGGTTCTGACCGCTTTCGTTAGCGGTTACTTTGAACGACGAGGTTTCCCGGTAAAAGCGAACAGAGGGAGTCTAACGCACTTTGCGCTCCTCGTGGACAAGGAGCGCAGGGCGGATTTGGGGTTCGAAGTGGATTAGCGTTTTAGGATGGCTTCGAGGTATTCGAGGGCGCGGGGGTCTTTGGATTGGCCTAGCCAGAAGATGGCTTCCTTGCGAATGGTGGGGTTGGAGTTAGTGTCGGCTACATGCATGAGCTGGGGGACGCCCTCGTCTTTGGGAAGCTGGCTGAGGGCGAAGACGGCTTTCTTTTTGACCTGGAGCTCGGGGTCGTTTTCGATGGCGTTTGTGATGGCGGCGCTGGCTTTTTTTCCGGCCTTTTGGGCTAGCCAGAAGATGGCCTGGCCGCGGACGGCGGGGTTGTCGTCAGAGTGGGCCATCTTGAAGAGTTCGTCGATGGCGGCGGGATCGGAGTTGATGGAGAGGTCGAAGGCTAGCTTTTCGCGGAGCTTAGGGTCTTGCTCTTTGGCGACGAGTTGCTGGAGGGCGAGGAAGCCTTCGTGTCCGCGCTTGGCTCCTAGCCAGAAGGCGGCTTTTTCGCGGAGGCGTGGGGTATTGGAGGGCGCAGCAAGAGATGTCAGCGCCTCGGTTGCGGCGGGAGTGGCGTGCATGGCGAGGGTTACGAGGGCGTCTTCGGTAAGGCGCTTGCTCTGTGTGTCTTCAGGCTGGGTGGCGATTTTGGCCAGGAAGGCTACGCTGTCGTTGGGTTGGATGCCGGTGAGCCAGGTGAAGGGAACGCCACCTGCGTTGAGCCGGCAGCCTGCGTTGGCGGGACGGATTTTGATAATGGCTCCGTGGTCGAGGCGGAGAAGGACGTACATGTTGGCGGGCGAGGGCTTCTGATCGCTACTGGTCATTCCGTCTCGCGTGGACTCGAGTTGATATTCACCGCAGCATCCATCTTCAGACTGTGATGCACCTTCAGAATCTGAACATGAAGAGAAATTCGTTCGTGGAAGAGCAGGCACTTCATATCCAAGCCATAGGGGCTGAGTTGAACGCTGAAATCGCGCCACCGTCGCGGACAGTCCTGCGCCTGCTGGCTCAGTGTTGAACTGCGTGTTGACGACCTTGGGCTGCTGCGCGACAATGGCGGACGCGCTGAGGATGAGGGCGATGACGAAGTGTTTCACGAGAGGTTCCTCCTGCGGTGATGGGCGGCGCTACTTGTTGAGGATTTCGAGCATGTAGGCGGTGGCTTCCGGGTTTTGCATGATGCTGAGCTGCTGGACGATCTTTTGCTTCAGTGCGGGATCTTTTTCGGCCTTTGCAAGGGTGACGAGGTCGTGTGCGTCTCCCGCGAGGAAGAGGGCTTCGACGGCTGCTTTTTTGGTCTCGGGGTCGGTGTTGCTCTGATAGGTGGAGACTAGCTTTGGCGCCATGTCGTGGCCACCGCTGATGCCGAGGTTGCGGATGGCTCTGCGGCGAAGGTCGGGATCCTGCTCGGTGGTAGCGATGGTGCCGAGGACCTCGGCTCCTTTGTGGCCCGCGGGGATGAGGCTACTGATGATGCGCTCTTTGACCTCGCGGCTCTTTGTCTCGTTGTAGAGGGCCTGGAGCTGAGCGGTTGCGCCCATCACGCCGAGAGATTGCACGGCTGCTTTGACAAGCTCGGGGTTGGATTCGTTGTGTACGGCTTCGACGAGTTTGTCGGGTGAGCCGGTCATGAAGTAGGACTGGAGGATCGCTTTCTTTACGGCGTCGTTGCTGGTGTGCTGATAGATGTCGGCGAGGAGATCGACGGATTGCTTGCCGCGCATGGCCAGCATGCGGATGGCTTTGATCTGCAGGGCGGGATTCGATTGGCCGCGAGCGATCTGACCGATGAGGTCCTGGGCTTGTTTCGAGTTGCTCTGGGAGAGGACGAAGAGGGCGCGCTCCTTGAGCTTGTCGGAGTTGTTGCTATTGAGGATCTGCTGGATGGCGGGGATGGCGTGGGATTCGTCCTGCTGCATGATGGCGTTGAGGGCGAGGAGCTTGAGCTCGTCGTCCTGAGTGGCCTGGGGCGACATGGGCTGGTCGCTGTGGCCACGGATTTCGATCTCGAGGGCACCGCACTCGTCGAGCCATTTGCTCTTCGGGTAGGCGTGGCGGAGCTCGGCGCAGGTACTGAGTGCCCGGGCGGGCTGGCCCTCTTTGTTTTCAGCGTAGGCACGCCAGTAGAGGGCGCCTTCGGCTCTTTCTCCGTGCATCTGAACGACTTTATTGAAGAGATCAACGGCGTCGGACCAGCGGCCTTCGTTGATGGCGCGGGTGCCATCGGCGTAGAGGGCGTCATCCTTGGCGGCGGGGGAGAGCTCGGAAGCTCTGAGCTCCGGTTTGACGAGCTCGGCAGAGAATGCCTGCGGTGCAAAGAGAGGCGAGGTGAGGACAGCAGCGAGGAAGAGTGATGTGGCTTTCATTTAGATGGATACCCCTTTCGTTCGGACGGCTCCGGTTTGCTGCTCTTTTTCGTCACCCTGCACGCGGGAGCGCAGGACGCGGACTTCGAAGAGGAGGCCGTCGGTGTTCAGTTCTTTTTGCAGTTTGGCGAGGCGAGCTGGACTTGCGTTGTCGGGTTCGTTGGCGATCTCGACGAGGACACGCTCGAGGCGATCGAGGGCGCCGGCTAGAGCGGGATCACCTGACTTGGCTGCGCTCGCGCGGTAGAGGCGGTTGGCGGAGAGAAGGTCCTGCGCCTCAGCTTTTACGGGTGCCGCGGATTCGGCGGATTCGGCGTGTTTGAGTTCGACGAGAAGGCGCTCAGAGCGGTCGAGGTGATCGCCCAGGACGACGAGGACGATGGGCTGGCGAGGTGCATTGTTCGCTGCCGACTGAATTTGCGGCGGATGCTGGTGGTTCTCCCACTGGCGGCCAGCGAAGAAGGCTACGGCGATGAGGACCGCGCATGCTGTGATCAATCTGATCGCTTTTCGACTTGTAAAACGCAACCAGAAGCTTTGCTGCTTCGTTTCGTAGACGGGGGCGAAGCGGCGGATTGATCCCCAGACTTGTTCGCCGTATTGGGCGTCGCGCGCCGGTGGCGTGATGGGTTCGATGGCGGCGAGGTCGTTGCGGAGTGTGGCGTAGGTTGTGGCACATTCGCTGCACTCGTGCAGGTGACGGTCGATGCGCGTGGGCTGCGGCGATTCACCGTAGTAGTGCTCGACGAGTTGTTCTTCGGTTAGATGGTTCATGCGATCACCTTGATGAGCGTGAGGCTGCGGCTAATTGCGGCGTAGATGTCGGCACATTCGCGGCACTTGCGCAGGTGGGTTGCGACGTGTTCGGGCTGCAGCGACTGCTTGTAGAAGTACGCGATGAGCTCTTCTTCGTTGAGGTGGTTCATGCGTTCACCCTGAGTGGTGCGAGGCCGCGGCGAAGTTTCTGGACGGCGCGGAAGACCGCTTGTTTGGCGGCATTGGGAGCAATGTGGAGCGTCGCAGCGATCTCTTCGGTGGTGCGGGCCTCCATGTGGCGAAGGACGAAGGCGGTGCGCTCGGTGGCGGTGAGCTTCTGCATGGCGCGTGCCTGGAGGGCTTCGATCTCCTGGCTAAGGAGGAGGCGCTCGGGATCGGCGGCGGTGTCGGCGACCTGGACTTGTTGTTGCGTGGGGTCAGCGTCTTCGGCGATTTGATAGGCGGCTTCGGGTTTGCGTTTGTTCTTCATATTGAGGGCACAGTTGACGGCGATGCGGTAAATCCAGGTTCCGAACTCAGAGCGCGACTCGAAGCTTTTGAGGCTTTGATAGCCGCGAAGGAAGGCTTCCTGAACGACCTCTTCGGCATCGGCTTCGTCGCCGGTGATGCGGAAGGCTACCCGGAAGACAGCGTGGCTGTGGCGTACGACGAGTGCGCCGTAGGCTTCTTTGTCTCCGGCTAGAACCGCCCGGATAATCGAGTGGTCGTTCTCTTCCATTCAGCGCATTAGACAGGGTTTTGGGTTGGCGGTTAGGAAGAATTTTTTGCGAGGGAAATAGCTGCAGGATTTGTCTTTGGGATCAAAGGTATAGAGAGTCGCGCTACACTGGCCGTAGCTGTGGGGCCCAGGCAAGCCGATTCTGCGTGGAGGGTCATGCTGAGACGCTATCCGCAACCTGAGGTGAGATGGGGCCGAACCGGGATTTGGGTAGGGGTCCTCTTAGTGCTGCTGCTCTCGCAGTGGGGGTTTGTGTTGGGGCAGGGCTTGCCTTCGGCTGCGAAAGCTGCTGCGGGTGGAGGGTCAGCACAGACTGCTCCTGCTGAAGGGACTGCGGCTGCGGCAGCCCCACCGCCTGCTCCCGTGGACCCGTTGGGGCGGACTTCACCGCATGGGACTGTGCTTGGATTCTTGAAGGCGGCGGAGGAGAAGGATTACGCCAAGGCTGCGAAATTCCTTGATGGGAAGCGGTCGCCCGATAAATCGGAGGAGCTGGTTATTCAGCTGAAGACTCTGTTGGATCGAGGGCTTTCGACCAGCATCGACGACATATCGCGCTCGCCGAAGGGGAGTGTCGATGATGAGCTGCGCTTGTCTCGGGAACGAGTTGGAACAGTAAAGACGGCAAATGGCGAGTTCCCGTTACTGCTCGATCTGGTGAAGAGGGCGGGCGAACCTCCGATCTGGCTTTTTTCGCAGGAGACACTGGCACATGTTCCGGAAGCATACGAGAGCCTACAGCATAAGGATATTGAGAGTTACTTTCCGGAGTGGTCTCGAAAGATTATGTTCCTCTCCGTTCCGCTATGGCGCTGGGGAGCCATAGTCGTCTTCCTGCTCACCGTGTTTGGAATTGCCAGTGTCGTAACGAGGGTAATTCTTTGGTCGCTGCGAAAGATCTTCAAAAAAAGGTTCTCTCCAGGGGTGGAATCGTCGGTGCTTGCTCTGAAAACGCCGATCTTCTGCCTGCTCGGCGCGATCATGAACAAAGTGGCAGCACGCTATGCCATGACTGCATTGGGCCGGCACTATTGGTCCATCGTAGGGCTGGTTTTGATATGGGCGAGCGCTGCGTGGGTTTTGGTGCGGGTCGTCGACATTCTGGTATCGATTGTGCGCCAGCGATTTCTGCTGCGGATGCAGGTAGAACGGGCCAC
>DATDHL010000502.1:0-4051 GCA_036521575.1 Edaphobacter sp.
GCAGCCAGATCGCCCAGCGACCCAGCGTGAACCCCATTCCACGTAGCGCCAAAGGCCTGCGCCGCGTCCTCGATCAGTAATAAACCGTGCCGTTGCTTCAGAGCCGTAAACGCATCCCAATCCGCGCACTGGCCGTAGAGATGAACCGGCATAACCGCCTTGACCTTGGAGCCACCGTGGCTGCGGACAACCTCTTCAACAGCGTCAGCCGATAGGTTGAAGGTGCCCGGATCGATATCGGCCAGCAGCGGCTTCGCCCCGACGCGCAAAATGGCACTAACCGTCGCGAAGAAGCTGAAAGGAGTAGTGATGACGGCGTCGCCGGGGCCGATGTTCGCTGCTGCCATGGCCAGCCAAAGGGCATCCGTACCGCTGGCGCAGCCGACCGCATGGGGAACCCCGCAGGCCTTTGCCGCTGCTTTTTCAAAGCTTTCTACCTGCGGACCGAGGATAAATCGCTGCGAATCGCAGACATCCCCAATCACTTTGAGAATTTCTTTCCGGATTCCAGCGAACTGCCTGGCGAAATCCAGCATCCTAACGGGTTGCGACTTCTCTGGCACATCTGTCATGGTATATCGCTGTTCGTCCGGATGCGTTGCATCATCCGGCTCAGGGCCCTCGTCGAATCGTCTACGTGACCAACGAGTTCCCCCCTCGGACTCGCGGGTTGAAAATTGTGATCGATGCTCGTATTGTTTACGTCTTGGCTTCCTACGTTGCGGCGCTCAAGAAGCTTGGACTCGCTGGAGTCAATGCAATACGGCGGGATTTACGTGAAGGATTTTAGCAAAAGGAGATCGGCACCATGGAATCAAAGCCGGCACAGAACATTCAGGACACTTTTCTCAACACAGTGCGGAAAGATAAAAGTCCAATCACGATCTACCTCGTCAGCGGCGTCAAGCTCACGGGTAAGATCCGTTCCTTTGATAAGTACTCTGTCTTGTTGGAGAACAACAGCCAGGAGCAGTTGATCTTCAAACATGCCATCTCGACGGTCGTCAGCGGACGTGCGACAACTCATCCCGGCTCTGAAGCCAGGATCGAAACGCGCGTGCCTGGTACGCATCCTGTTGCTGCGGCTGCCCCAGCGCCCGCGCAGCCGGAACCTACGGGAACACAGGGCCGCTAACCGGGTGAAGGCCGCGTATACGGTGGAAGCCGTTAGCTGGATGAAATGACCAACAACCGCGTGCAGCCTGTGGTAAAGCGGAGCCTCGTGGATGCGCAGGCCGCCGTAGCCCAGGCTGCGTCTCAGGCTGCATCCCAGCTCGACGGCAGACAAGGCGCCGAACGAGCCGTCCTCGTCGCCGTAGAGTTTACCGGCCATCGACGCAAGCCGACCTCTGCGGCGACGCTCGCCCGTAAGGCAGCCGCCGTCACAACCGGCGCTGTCGATCTCGATCTGCATCTCGAGGAGTCCGCTCCGCCTCAGCAACCCGCCACGCCCGACCATGCCGATCTCGACTTCGAGGCATCCCTCGCCGAGTTCGAAGAACTGGCCCGCAGCGCCGGAGCCGAGGTCGCCGCCACCCTCGTTCAGAGACGATCCAAGCCCGACCCCGCAACCCTCATAGGCGGCGGAAAGCTCGAAGAGATCGAGGGTGTCGTCGCATCGACCAACGCCGACCTCGTCCTCTTCGACCACGACCTCACTCCATCGCAGCTCCGTAACCTCGAGGCAAAGCTGCAATGCCGCGTCATCGACCGCACCCAGCTCATCCTCGACATCTTCGCCCGCCACGCCCGTACCCGCGAAGGCCAGCTCCAGGTCGAGCTAGCCCAACTCGAATATCAGCTCCCCCGCCTGGCCGGCCGAGGCAAAGCCATGAGCCAGCTCGGCGGCGGCATCGGCACCCGAGGCCCCGGCGAAACCCAGCTCGAGACCGACCGCCGCAAGATCAACCTCCGCATCGACCACGTCAAGCGGCAGCTCGAATCTGTTCGCCGCATCCGTCGCCAGCAGCGCCAGCGCCGCGAGGCCGTCCCCGTCCCGGTCGTCGCGCTCGTCGGCTACACCAACGCCGGTAAGAGCACCCTCTTCAACGCCTTGACTGAGGCCGGCGTCCTCGAATCCTCCCGCATGTTCGCCACGCTCGACCCCAAGCTGAGCCAGCTTCAGCTCCCATCACGCCGCAAGGTCCTGCTGTCGGACACCGTCGGATTCATCCGCAACCTGCCGCACACGCTGGTGACCAGCTTCCGAGCCACACTCGAAGAGGTCGAACGTGCCGAGCTGCTCCTACACGTTCGCGACGCCTCAAGCCCCATGATCGACGAGCAGAAGCTTCAGGTCGAGCGTGTTCTGGGAGAACTTGATGTAACCGGCAAGACCGTCATCGAGGTGCTCAACAAAGTCGATCTCCTCCCGCCTGAAGAGAGAGCGGTTCTGGCCGCAAGCGAAAGCCCTCGCAGGGTTGCGGTCTCAGGGCTGAAGAAACTGGGTTTGCAGGAGTTGCTGGAGGCAATCGACGCCGCCCTGGTAGCCGATCCGCTGATCGAGATGAACTTCCGGCTACCCCAGTCCGAGGGAGCAGTCATGGCCGCGCTCGAGGCAGGAGCCATCGTCGAAGCTAAGCGCTTTGAAGGCAATTTGGCCTTCATGACTGCACGTGGACCCGCCTCACTGCTCAACCGTTTTCGGAAATTTCAGAACCGCGCTTAGGAGTTTCTAAGTTAGTTTCGCCAAGGCAAATAGTCGTCATTCTGAGCGGAGAGAAAAATCCCTGTATTTCGCTCGAAGCGCCCGGCTCTTTTCCCGTAGGGAACTGCCCTAAAAAGCACCCTAAACTAGCATAGGCCGCCTGATGGGGAGCGGAGGTGGTGTCCCCGATCACGCGACCTATGTGACCCAGATAATAGGGTCCGGGTGGTATGTATAAGTTTAGTCCTTTGGAAAAAGAAATCAAAGGGGTCGGAGCGGGAAATCGTATGTCCGAAGATCGCTCGAGAAGTCCGATTATCGGCTAAATAAGGTTTGACACTCCCGCAAACGCTTTGCTAAAACTAGATGTACCGCAAACTTTACGACTGGCCTCACCTCACGTTTCGAATGAACAAAATAGCTGTGCGGAACAGCTGACAGGACTCCTGAGCGGCCACGGCCGACCCCCTTCATGGATCAGATACTGAATCAACTCGGTGGACTTGTGCTCGGCTCTGTGCCGACCATGATTCTTTTCATCTTGCTGGTCATCGCCTACGGCACCCTCGTTCGCAGACCCCTCGAGCGCATCCTCTCCGAGCGTCACTCCCGCACCGCAGGTGCCATGGAGCAGGCCCGGGGCGCCATCGCCTCAGCCGAGGCTGAGACCAGCGCCTACGAAGACAAACTCCGCGCCGCCCGTGCCGAGATCTACGCCGCCCGCGAAAAGCTTCTCAAGCAGTGGAACGCCGAGCGCGACGCCGCCCTCGAGCAGGTACGTCAGTCCACCCAGGAGCGCATCCGCACCGCCCGCCAGGAGATCGAGCAGAGCGCAACAGACGCCCGCACTCAGATCGAAGGCCAGAGCGGCGAACTGAGCGCCCGCATCCTTACCGCAGTCCTCCCTGCCGGCATTCCCGCGGAGGTTGCACAGTGACCCTCTCCCCCATGAAGAAGCTCTTTACCAGCCTCGCGCTGGCTACCCTGTTACTAGCCCCGGCCTGCCGCCTCCGTGCGCAGGAGCCCGCCGCGACATCGGCCAGCGGCAACACGAGCACCCCTGAGGCGCAATCGCCCGAGAAAAACAAGCAGGAAGAAGACGAGAACGACGCCTTCCTCCACTCTCCCTCGGTCAAGGCTATCGGCGCCAAGTTCGGCCTCAACCCCGAGCAGGCAGCCACGACCTTCACTGTCCTAAACTTCGTTGTGCTCGCGGTTCTGGTCGGCTGGTTCCTTCTCAAGACTCTTCCCAAGGTCTTCCGCAATCGCAATACTGCAATCCAGAAGCATCTCGTCGAAGCCCGCACCGCGACCGAAGAAGCCAACGTCCGCTTGACCAGCGTAGAAGCTCGCCTGAGCAAGCTCGACGAGCAGATCGCAGCTCTCCGCGCGCAGTCCGAGAAA
>DATDHL010000503.1:0-3494 GCA_036521575.1 Edaphobacter sp.
CAGCCATCCGAAGAGGCCACCCAGCAGCGTGGTGCGCTCTGCCTCCTGGCTCTGCCGTTCCGCAACCTCTGCAAGTTCACGCTCTCGCCGAGCCTTCGCATCGGCCCGCTCGCGTTTGCTGCCATAAGTCTCCGTGTCGAGATTCGCGCCCACACGCTTCTCACGCCACCGCACCCAGCGATCCCACAGCGCCTGGATAAAGCTGAACCGGATCGTCGCCCACTCCCGCGCCGTATTGAACGTAAACGTCGTAGCCAGATAGAGCGACAATGCCACCATCAACGCCAGCACAATGCACGCGCCGGGAAGGTTGAGGTAGTGCACCATGAAGTCCGACAGCAGCCGTCCGGTCGTGCCCTCGATGGGCAGCGCACGCCGCCACATCAGGTGCCCTGGAAGCAGCGCAATCGCCGCCGGGGCAAACGCGACCCAAATCGCGAGGCCCACAGTCTTCGCCATCGGAGACCCAGCCGGTCGCGACCGCATCCAGCAAAGCCCCAGCCGTCCCACCACCAACGGCAGAAAGAACGCAGCAATGCCGATCAGTTGCAACATCACATCCGACAGGTAAGCCCCGACCATTCCCGTCCAGTTGTGCGCCGGCCGCCCCGTGACATACGCACCCACTGTATTGAACGATGGATCCGACGGCGTATAGCTAACCAGCGCGAGCAGCAGCAGGCCCGCACCCACCAGCACAGTCATCCCGATAATCTCGTTCAGGCGGCGATTGCGCGTCGGTGTCGAAACAAGTCGTAAGCTTTTCATTGGGGAGCCTTCATTCCGGAGTACGCGCAACCTCTTTCGCGCCAGCGCAGTAAGCTGCGCACCAGCGCAGACTGCAACAGGCCGTGAACCACCAGAGCACCTCCGATTATCCCAGAGCGCAAGAGAAATTACGCCAATCGTGCGGCACGGGGTATCCGGATGCAAACCCACGCTCCAACCGCGCATCTATCCCTATAACACTCGCCGTTGGGAGCATCCTGACCCGGCGGTCCTTCGTATCGGTTGGCAGGGGCGCGGGATTTTCGCGATTTCTCTTGCTTGCCGCCGGCAAAGGAGAATCGCGCACAGCCGGCGGACCCTGCTCCAACCGCCATGCAGTCCAATCCCACAGAATCTGAGGACCCTATGCCCACCGATACATCCAAGCAGCACGAGATGGAGCGCGCCCTGAATTCGCTCATCAGCACCCTTCTGGATAGCCAGAAAGGCTTTGCCGACATCGGCGACCACCTAAAGGACGAAACCTTGAAGCGTTACTTCCTCGCCGAATCGCTCAAACGCGCCAGCTTCCGCGGCGACCTCGAAGAGATCCTCCATCAGATAGGCGTCCACGATATCAAGGAATCAGGCACCACAGTCGGCACCTTGCACCGCGTCTGGGGCGACATGAAGGCCAAACTGGGTGGCGGAGACCACACGCTCCTCGAGACCGCCGAACAAGGCGAAGATGAAGCCAAGAAGGCCTACAAAGACGCTCTGGATCAGGATCTTCCTCTTCCAGTCCGCCAGCTTCTGGCAGAGCAGCAGGCCCACGTCCTTACCGCCCACGATTACGTCCGAAGCCATCGCGACGCTCTCGCAGCGAAGTAACCGTCCGAACGTAAAGAGAGGGCGACTGATCATTCCAGTCGCCCTCTCTCGTTTCAAACCGATGAAGTTCAATACCCAAGATGATGCAGATAGAGCACAACCACTGAAGCCACCAGGCAATAAATTCCAAACAGATACCAGCGTCCCTCTTCGAGCCAGCTGCTAAGCCACTTCAACGCCACCAATCCAGCAAAGAATGCAAACATCGCACCCAGCAGACTTGTCACCACGCTGCCGTGCAGGTCGATTGGTGTACCAGCGGCAGCAGCCTCATGCGAGGCCCTCATCAGCCGCAGAACTTCCCGCACCACGACAGGCGGAGTCAACACTACAGCCAGCGCAAAGCTGAATCGCTCCGCCCGTTCTTTGCTGGCGCCAGTCAGCATGCCGGTCGAGATCGTAGCCCCAGAGCGCGAGAATCCGCGAAACGGCAAGCACAGTCCCTGGATCGCGCCTATCCACCCAGCCTGCCGCATCGTCACGCTATCGCCGTAGACGTTGGGATGTGCACCCATGCGGCGCTTCTCCAGCAGCCCAGCAATCAAAATCAGGATCCCAACTGCAGCCAGCGCAGGAGCGATCAGATCCAGCCGCCCGAACAGGTCTTCGATTTCGGCCTTCGGAGCCCCGTGAAACAGCGTCTTCTCAATCAGCTTTTTGATCACTTCGCCGATCACAGCCGTCAGAATCGTCGCCCAGATCACGCGAATCGCAAACCGTTTGAATGCGTCGCTGCTCGAAAAGTACGTCTTCTTCCACTGGTTCCAGAAGTACGTGATCACGGCAAACATCGTGCCCGAATGCAACATCACCAGCAACAGCGTCATCTGTGGTGATGAGGGATCCAACCCCATTAGCTTCTCCGTCACCACAACGTGAGCGGAACTCGACACGGGCAGCAGTTCTGCCAGACCTTGCACAATGGCAAGAATTATTACTTTGAAAATCGGCATAATCCCATCCTAAATCCTCCGAATGAATATGCCGTTTCCGCCAAGAGCTTGACTTCTACGAGAGAACCTTCTCAAACACTGCGGAGGTTTTGGTTTGTCGAAACCCATCGCGAAGATAGAAGCGGTGCGCGCCTTCCCGAGTCATTCGCGAGGTCACCCGCAGCAATGCCATCCCTTTGCCTCTGCTCCATGCCTCAACTTCGGAGCAGAGCCTCTTGCCGACACCCAGGTTCCGCACTCCATCCTTCACCACCAGCCCACCGATCAGCGCATGCGGAGCCGACTGCAGATGATGCACAATCGAAGCTTCGATCCAACCCACTACTTCATCGCTCAGGCACGCAACAAAACCCACCTGATCCTCCGCGCGTGTCAGCAAAGCTCTGATGCGTTCCGTAGCCTCCGCTTCAGAGACCGGATACCCTAACTGTTCAGTCAATTCCGTAACCGCCGCCGCATCTTCGGGCGCGATCAATCGCACAACCAAAGTACGGGGTAGGGAAGCGTTAGTCACGATCATTCCCAAAGAGCGGAATCCCCTGCGCCACACGGAACGCCACGCTGGCAGCCCGAGCCGCGTAGTCCGACTGCGGATACTTAGCCTTCAGATCCTGGGCCAGCATCTGTGTCTTTGCCGCAGCGGCAGCGGCCTTCTTCTTGTCCTCCTGCACGGTGTACATCGTAACCACCACGCCCTCGCGGTACGTAGCGTTGTAGAGCGCCTCAGCGGCCTCGGGTCCATCGGGAAACTGCTGCGCGTACTTCTCGTACAACCCAGCCTCCATCTCAGGACACTTCGGTAGTCCCTGCCAGTCGCCGCACAACTTGTTATCCAGCAACTCGTACGCTGCCATCGCGGCAAACTTCGTTCCCGGATACCGCTTGATCACCTTCTTCATCTCGCCATCGTAGATCGCGGGACGCAGAGAAGCATCTTGCTCC
>DATDHL010000504.1:0-5783 GCA_036521575.1 Edaphobacter sp.
AGACAATACTTCCCTAAGAAAACCGACTTGTCCGGCTACTCTCAAGCCGATCTCAACAAGGTAGCTCTGCGCCTCAATCAACGCCCGCGAGAAACTTTGGGCTTTCAAACCCCGGCAAGTAAACTGCAAGCCAGTGTTGCATCGACCGGTTGAGCCCGCCCGACTTTGCGGAAGTGGCCGTCTCGTCGTCAGCTATGCTTGAGAGATGTTGAGCGAACAGGCCATCGACGCGCTTGTAGAACAAGAACTATCGCGGTTGTCCGACGCTAAACTCTCTGAGAGGATTGGCGAACTGCGAGTGAAACCCTACCGGGTTGATCGCGCTTGGGACTATGGCAGAGAGGCCATTACTTATCCCTGCTGGACGGTCCTTGAGCATCCTGAAACGAATACAGGTATTGCATATTGCAGCGAAGGATTTGGGCCGGCAAGCCCTTGGGGCCTTGTATCTCTTTCAGGGTCCCATATGTCCATTGGAATGGACGCTGCTTGGTACGCTTCCTTGGAAGGAGCCATCAGAGACAGCATGGCATGGAACGAATCGAATCCAGATGGCTATGAATCTCTCTGAGCGTGCTTCTCTATGCGCTGGATTGAGTCAACCTCCCGCAAAGTCTTAGTGCAAGTCGGGTTTTCGGAAACTACGACTGAACATGCCGGAAACCCCGTTTTTCGCCAGCTGCCTTAGCCACTCGTCCGAACAGGCGACATTACGGCCAAGTGACGAGAAGAGCGTTTTTCGTTACTAATCCACTCGGAGGCCGCAAACTGAAGCTGGATGAGCGCTTTGGCCTGTATGCAATAGTTGACGTTCCCGAGCTGCAAATCAAGGCAGGCTCACTATCTAGACCAATGTTGACTACCATAGCTTGCGCATGGCGAACTGGACTACAAGCCCTGTCAAGGCGAGCAGGACGGCGAAAATAATCGCGACCGGTACAGCAGCAGTATTTGGGAAGTTGGCTGACGCGATAACGAGCGCGATGAACTTAATGTCGTGATAGACGAAGTCGACATGAGGCAGTACCTTTTCCATGAAGCGAAAGGGAACATTGCTCGCAGTCTCCAGATCGACCGGGTTCTCAATGTGAACGATCTTCAGCTTATTTCGTCAGAAGTAGTTGAGGCAGCACGAGGCAGCTTGGTGGTTGGACAAAGTTAAAGCTCCATCGCCTCCTACGACAAATAATCACAAAAGATCTACGCCAAATAGCGGTTCTTCCGTACATTTGGTGATTCTTTCCAGCGCGTCTGTGCGCGGGTAAGAAGGAGGTAGCTGGAGGCTCTTGATGGCCCAAGGGACGCTGCTACCGAACCGTGCCGAAGTGAAGCTCCTCTGTCTTCGTCCGAAGGACGGAGCTATTCAAATGGAGGTCCAAGGTTGTCGGGCCCGCGTAAGTTGCCCCGTGTGTGGAACCCCATCCGGTCGAGTGCACAGCCGATACGCTCGTCGACTGGGTGACCTGCCATGGGAAGGTCTTCCTGTTCGGGTCCTGCTCTCTACGCGACGGTTCTTCTGCGTCGGCGAGGGTTGCCGTCGGCATATCTTCACCGAACCGTTTCCCGGCACCGTGCGGCGCTATGCGCGGCGTACCCTTCGGGCAACCGAGACCTTGGATTGGCTTACCTTGGCTCTCGGGGGACAGGCTGGAGCTCGCATGGCACAACGGCTTGGCTTGCGGATTGACGGTTCGACGTTGCTGCGCCAGGTGCGGCGTCGTGTTCAGTCTCTTCCCGTCTCGGCTCCACGCGTACTTGGAGTGGATGATTGGGCATGGAAGAAGGGACACCGATACGGGACGATTCTCTGCGATCTGGAAGCAGGCAGGGTTGTGGATTTGCTTCCGGACCGCGAAGCCGGAACACTGGCGACATGGTTGCAAGATCATCCGGGAACGAGGATTGTTAGTAGGGACCGGGCCAGCGCCTATGCCAAAGCGACACGAAGAGCTTGTCCAGAAGCCATTCAGATCGCTGATCGCTGGCACCTGCTGCGCAACCTGAGCGAGGCACTGCGGAACGCGCTCGAGCCTCACCGTCGCACCATGATGCAGGCTGCCAGAGCTATCCAACAGAACAGCTCGATTGAAACTCTCAATCCTGTTGTGGTTCCAGCAGATCCCATCGACAGCTTGACGATCAAACAGAGGAAGAGGCAATGTCGTCACAAACTCTATGAAGAGATGAGATCTCTGATGGAAAGCGGTGTAAGCCAGTCTGATATCGCTCGCCAACTCGATCTCAGCCTTCGCACAGTGCAGCGATGGGTCCGAGCAGGCGCATTCCCGGAAAGGACCCCGCGCATGTTCCCGAACTCTGTCGACAAGTATGCTGCTTATCTCGATCGACGCCTGCTCGAAGGTTGCAGCAACGTAAGTCAGCTTTGGCGAGAACTGCAGCAGCAGGGCTTCCGCGGGCAGAACAGCGGCGTCTGGCATTGGCTTCGGCAACACCGTGGACATCGTCCAAAGACGTCCGAAGCTGTGGCCATGAAATCTACTTTGCGGGTTTCGTCTCAGCAGACGGCGTGGCAAATACTCAAAGGATCACCTTCAGCCCAGCCTTATCTTGAGGAGCTGTATCGTTGCTCACCGGAAATAGCCCGGCTGGCGCACCTTGCACGAGAGTTCTTTCGTATCGTTCGCAACCGGGATCTTATCGCTTGGCCAGAGTGGCTTGAAGCCGCAGGGCGGACCTCCTTGCGTGGCTTCGTCACTGGTCTCATGCGTGATCAAGAGGCTGTACAAGCGGCCTTGAGTCTGCCCTGGAGCAATGGCCCGGTTGAAGGTCAAGTCCACCGACTCAAGCTGATCAAGCGACAGATGTACGGCCGCGCCAGCTTCGATTTACTCAAACTACGTGTCCTCCAGCGTGCCTGAAACAGGCCTAATCGCGAACTCGACTAGTCACCCACCCATTTCACCAAATGTACGGAAGAACCCAAATAGCTCCACACGCTACATGTCAGGGATCAGGTGCGTTGCTTCAGAAGCTTCCCGGTCAGATGAAATCCCGTTTCCTGTTTTGGATATGTAAGGTCGCCAGGATCGTAGAGACGGCGGCAAGGACCTGGGCCGCCACGATGGCAATTGCCGTTGGATTCCACACGATGTCCGGGCCATGGACATGACTCTGGATGGGTTCGAGGAAAACGATGGTCCACAGATAGGCGGACGTCGCCATCTCGGAGATCGTGATCGAAAGCACCGTAATGGCTATGGACTGGAAAAGCAGGCTGGTGCTGAGGATGAAGGTATAGGCGACGAACACGCCCAGGAATACCATTGTCATAAAGGGAACAGCACCAGGCGGAAACAGTCCGAGCCCAAAGGCGAAGTAAAAGGCCACGCCACTCACCGCGAGCCAGAATGCAGTGAATACCGGGAGATTGACCAGCAGCTTGGCCCGGGTGAATTCCTTCACCGTAACGGGAAGGCTCATGATGAACGGCTGCGTGGATTTTTCCTTCTCGAACACATTCGTCTTCATGAGGAGCACGATTCCGCATGTGGCGGCGGGCCCCAGCAACAGGACAAAGGCAATATTCACCAGGACCGAGTTCGGTATACGCCCATGAAGCAGGATGAATATACCGATGGATGCGAGACTCACCAGACTGAACGCCACTATGATCCGGCTCATGAGCCGGAAATCTTTTCTGACGAGCTGGGGGACAATCGAGGGGTTCATTGCGCAAGCTCCATGCTGGCGTTCGCCTTGGCGGATTTGACGGCGACGAGGAATATTTCTTCCAAGGTCAACGGTTCTATAGCGTTTACAACCAGGCCGGCGGCGGGGAATAGCCTGGGAAAGGACTCCTCGTAATCATTCACGGTGACGGTGCACAGGCGGCCGCTCCGCTGAACCTCCTTGATGTTGGGCAGGTTCGGCAATGGCTTCTCGTCCATGTTCGTCAGGCGCAACCTTCGCCAGCCATCGATGAAGTCTTCCTTGTTCCGGGACTCGATGACGCGGCCGCCGTAGATAAAGGTAATGTAGTCCGAGATTTGCTCCACATCTAAGGTGTTGTGGGACGAAAAGAGGATTGACCGCGTCTCGTCCTCAAGGGCGTTCATCATCTCGTCGAGCACCTCTCGCCTGACCGCAGGGTCCAGCCCTGTCGTCGGCTCATCGAACACGAGCAAATTGGGCCGGCGTGCCAAAGCCAGCAACAGGGTAGCCTTGACCCTCTGCCCGTGCGAAAGGCCCTTGACCTTCTGTTTTTTATTAAGATCGAAGCGGCGCAAAAGAGTGTCGGCGTAGCCGTCGTCCCAAGTGTCAAATATCGATTTAATGAAGTCCATGTGGAAGGCGATCGTTTCGCTCTCGTAAAGCCGCATGTCCTCAGCGATGAAACCGATATCGCGCTTCGCGGCGATCTGCTCTTCCGGCATGGAATATCCCAAAACCTTGACCGAGCCCGCATCAGGCCCCAAAAGACCCATGACCATGCGCAAGATGGTCGATTTTCCAGCGCCGTTCGGCCCGACCAGGCCCATGACAGCGCCCTGCTCGAAAGACAGGTCGACGTTCCGCAACTGAAAATGGGGATAACGCTTGGTAATACCTTCGCACTGTATTGCCGGGGGTAAGTCCATCCTGTTTCCCTTCCTATTCCATATATTGTTTAAGCATTTGCAACATCTTCTCTTCTGGTATGGCCAGGAACTTCGCTAATTTACCGGCCTGCACCAGGTGCTGGATCAACTCGTCTCGTTGAAGCATCTTCAGGTCGAGCGTGTCGTTGACCCAGCTGCCTTTGCCTTGCTGGGTGACGATTACACCTTCGCGTCCCAGCTCCAGATAGGCGCGTTTGACAGTAATGACGCTGACCTTGATCTCTATTGCCATCTCTCGAACTGAAGGCAAAGGTGTATTAGGCGGCCAATCTCCTACCGCTATCCGCTGTTTGATTTGCTCCATGATCTGTTGATACATGGGGTTTTTGTCGGTTTGGGAGAATACAAAGCCGCTCTCCATATACACAGTATGCACAGATGGAAGGCCATAAGCAAGCCCCTTGTGGAAAAAGACTCCTTCGTCTTCCTTTGGCTATCAGCCATAACTGGCGTTTTCGGAGCGCTGATATCCGCAAACTGCTCTCCTCGAACGCTCTCCGCCGCGCGCTAGCTTCCACAATCCTAGAAGCACCGGCGAGTTGTGCTACCGGAGGGGAGTAACCCTTCATGGCATCGGCTTCGCCGGGAAGATAACATCAGATGACTGCAAGGAGGGCAATCGTCAAACTCTCCCGTACAGCCCCGACAACCGTCTCACCATTGTGGCCTGAGATTGAGAAAGACGGGGATGATTCTCTAAATCAACGAGCACCCACCCTGCAATCCCCAGTTGCGGCGGAACGTCGAGTGATCCACTTGGCCGAATAACCGGCTATTCGGACAGATCGTGCGAATGACCGATTCGATTCGTCCATGGATCCAGATGGAACAGAAATGACAAAAGACGTCTGTGAGAACCATCTTAAGTGGGTCAGGCGCTCCATCATGAGGCATGCTTTCCCATCATCTTGATGAAGTAGAACGTCATGCGCGTATCGCCGGTATTACGCACACCATGCAGCACGTTGGCTTCAGCAAATATCATGTCTCCCATCTTTACCTGCGTAGCGACGCCGTCGAGGGAAAACTCTCCAGTCCCTTCACCCACAATCATGATCTCTTCCTCTGGATGGCGATGGGGTGGATGGGGCTGCGCTCCCAACTCCAACGTCACGAACCCTGAGGCGAGCGCGGCGAGCTGCTCCGTCGGACCATTGAATTGAA
>DATDHL010000505.1:0-2829 GCA_036521575.1 Edaphobacter sp.
AAGTGGTACCAGGGGCCCTTCCCCATCTTCTGCACAACCATCAATCTCTCCTTTGGCGAAGACCTCGCCTATCAGGAGCGTAAGGCCGCCGCCTTTGCCTTTACCCCCCTTTATTGTGGCTATGACGTTGGCTGGACCGAGGCAACAAGCAAACATGTCCAGTTCAACGGCTTTACCCGAACGCGCGACTACGCTTATCCCGACACATGCGGTCCCACCATGGCGACTGCCGTTGCGGCCTCCGGTGCTGCCCTTAGTCCCAACTGGGGATTCCACACGAATCCGGCGATGGCTTTTCTGCTCACCGTTTTCAACGCTCGTCTGGGCTGGTGGATTCGCAATCCGCGCTACAAATCCTCCGTTCACCATCAAACCGCGACGCCTCACTTCGGTCTGTGGTATCTGCTACGCGAGTTGTTCGGCATGGTCAACGACAACGCGCCCTATGTCTACCTGAGCGACGGCGGCCACTTTGAGAACATGGGCCTCTACGAGCTTGTCCGTCGCCGCTGCACCAACATCGTCATCTGTGACGCCGAGCAGGACGGCGACCTCAACTTCCAGGGCATCGGCATGGCCATCCGCAAATGCCGCATTGACTTCGGCGCTGAGATCGACCTCGATCTCTCGAAGCTCGACAGCAGCGGCGAATCTCTCAGCAGCGCCACCAACTTCCTCGAAGGCACGATCACCTACCCCGGCGGCTTCCGCGGCAACATCCTGTACATCAAGTCCCTCTACACGCCGGGCCTCCCCCCGGACCTTGTGAACTACCGCAGGGCACACTCCGCCTTCCCCGACGACACAACTCTCAACCAGTGGTTCACCGAATCTCAGTTCGAGAGCTATCGTCGTCTCGGCCACTTCACCATAGTTCCCGCGGGCGCTACAGCTTCTCCCACGCAGGAGGTCAGCGATGCTGTTTCGGATGTGGATGGCTCGTCCACGCCATCGGTCCAGCGTTGGCTGGAACGGCTTACACCGAGGGTTTGATTTGTACCTCTTTTCCTCCTTTTCCACCCTCATCCACACCGGATGCACCACAACTGCGCCTTGCCTCTCACCCCATCGCGGCCTACTCTCGCAAGAGTGGCTCGAATGCCTCCAAAACCGCCGTCTGGATCAGTGCCGAATTCCCGCCCAAAATGCGACTCTCCGGTAAATTCCACAGCTAAATCCCTGATTTTCCTCAACTCGTTGCATTAACACCGCATAAACAGGGGTATTCCCACAGCCAACACTACATCTTGTGCTTTATACTTGACACACCCCATAGGGGGCGGTACTTTCACCACTGCAGCGCCCTGAGCAGCTTTGGGCAACCCTGGGCAACACAGATATTCAGTCTCGTTCTTTCGCTTCACCCCGCTCCTTTGGGACCCGGCGCTTTCAGACCCCGCCTCCCACAACCAGCGCCATGAAGCCAAAATCGTGACCCCTGACTCACCGCCCTGTGCCGTGAGCCACAAGCTTGTATTTTTCATCAAATTGAGAAGGAGTACTCCCCATGGCGACGATCCCAAATCAGACCCAACATCAGACGGCGAATAACGCCGCCCCCTATGCCTCCCGCACCGCCGGGCTCGCCTTTGACCGCTTCTTCACTCGCCCCGGCATCTCCCCCTACGACGAGATCGTCTGGGAGCTCCGCGACGCCGTCATTCAGGACTTCAAGGGGCGCATCATCTTCGAGCAGAAAAACGTCGAAGTCCCCGCCGACTGGTCCATGACTGCGACCAACATCGTCGCCTCCAAGTATCTCCATGGCCTCAACGGCACCGACGAGCGCGAGTCCGGCGTCCGTGCCCTCATCACCCGTGTCGCCGAGTCCATCCGCGACTGGGGTCTCCAGGCCGGCTACTTCGCCAGCCAGCAGGACGCCGACACCTTCTACGCCGAGCTCGCCCACCTCCTCCTTAACCAGAAGGTGGCCTTCAATTCGCCCGTCTGGTTCAACGTAGGCTGTGACCGCCTCGAGCCCCACTCCGACGCCCAGAACTGGCACTGGAACCCCCACACCTGCGCTATCGAGTTCTCCGTCACCGGCTACAAGAAGCCCCAATGCTCGGCCTGCTTCATTAATTCGGTTCAGGACTCGCTCGACTCCATCCTCACCCTCGCCAAGACCGAGGGCATGCTCTTCAAGTGGGGATCGGGCGCAGGCTCAAATCTGAGCAACATCCGTGGTTCCATGGAAACCCTCTCCGGCGGCGGCACCGCATCCGGCCCGCTCTCATTCATGCGCGGCTTCGACGCCTTTGCTGGCGTCATCAAGTCCGGTGGCAAGACCCGCCGCGCCGCCAAGATGGTCATCCTCAACGTTGACCATCCCGACATCATGGACTTCATCGACTGCAAGGTCAGCGAAGAGAAGAAGGCATGGACGCTCGTGCAGGCTGGCTATGACGGCAGCGGTCCCGACTCCGAGGCTTACAGCTCCATCTTCTTCCAGAACGCCAATAACTCCGTCCGCGTCACCGACGAGTTCATGGCCGCCGTCGAGTCCGACTCCACCTTCTACACCCGCACCGTCAAGCACCGCGCGCCGGTCAAAGAGTACCGCGCCCGCGACATCATGCACGCCATCGCCGAAGCCACCTGGCAGTGCGGCGACCCTGGCATGCAGTACGACACCACCATCAACCGCTGGCACACGAGCAAGAACTCGGGCCGCATCAACGCATCCAACCCTTGCTCGGAGTACATGTTCCTCGACGACTCCGCCTGCAACCTTGCATCCTTCAATCTCCTGAAGTTCCTCACTCCAGGAGGCCAGTTCGACGTCGCCGCATACCGTCACGCCATCGCTATCGTCACCACCGCCATGGA
>DATDHL010000506.1:0-8075 GCA_036521575.1 Edaphobacter sp.
GCCACTGAACGTCACAACCACGGGGTTGGATCCGGCTGGAGTGGGTGTGGTGTTCGGATCGAGCGTCTCCAGCGGACGACCAGATCAGATTGCCAATCCAAACCAAGGTACTTCGACCACTCCGATCCACAACCGACTGCACTGGTTCAACGTCAATGCGTTTAGTGCGGTTCCGAGCGGACAGATCCGCGGTGGTAATGCCGCCCGCAATGTAGTGCGGGGACCAGGCTGGTGGCGTGTGGATACTGGCTTGTTCAAAAATGTCAACATCACGGAACGTATACACATGCAGGTTCGTGGCGAGGCATTCAACCTGTTCAACCATACCAACCCCGACACGATTACGACGGGAAGCCTGATCAGTACTAGCGGGCTAAGCCCAACTGCTGGCAACATCACGGGTTATCGTGACAAGCGCATCCTGCAGCTTGGAGCAAAGATAATCTTCTAAGGGGTATAACTAAAAATAGGGCGGCGTCCTGAAGAATGGGCGCCGTTTCTGTTTTAAGGATGCCGTTCGATGCGAGATATTGCCATTCGCTGTTCGATGAGCACCAATGCCTAGTGAGTTTTGCTGGGTTGGCGGTAGACGGGTAGAATAGAGAGGTTAGCTACTGCGCGGGATATGTGCCCGCAAAGATTCTGGAGGAGTTCGATTTGTCGACACGTGACCGTTTTTTGTTTACTAGTGAGTCTGTAACCGAGGGGCATCCCGATAAAATTGCCGACCAGATCTCCGATGCGATTCTGGATGCCTGCCTGGCGCAGGATCCTTACAGCCGTGTGGCGTGCGAGACGCTGACCTGCACTGGCCTGGTGGTGATTGCCGGCGAGATCACAACGAAGGCTTATGTGGACTTCCAGAGCCTTGTGCGTGGAACTGTCGCGGCGATCGGGTATGACAATGCGCTGTATGGGTTTGACTCGAATACGTGCGCGGTAATCTCGACGATCAATAAGCAATCGGGCGATATCGCCATGGGTGTCGATACGGGTGGCGCGGGCGATCAGGGCATGATGTTCGGCTATGCAACCAACGAGACGCCGGAGCTGATGCCGACGCCGATTTCGCTGGCGCATAAGCTGGCGCATAAGCTCTCCGAGGTTCGTAAGAACGGGCTGATGAGCTACCTGCGGCCGGATGGCAAGAGTCAGGTGACGGTGGAGTATGACTCGAACCATAAGCCGGTGCGTGTGGATGCGGTTGTCATTTCGACGCAGCATGCTGAGACGGTGGGCAATGACGAGCTGCGCGCTGACATTCTGAAGAATGTGATTCAGGCTGTGATTCCGGCGAACCTGCTCGATGAGGACACGAAGTATCACATCAACCCGACTGGGCGGTTCGTCGTCGGTGGACCGATGGGGGATACGGGGCTGACGGGACGTAAGATCATCGTCGATACGTACGGTGGCATGGGACGTCACGGCGGCGGTGCCTTCAGCGGCAAGGATGCGACGAAGGTGGACCGTTCGGCGGCTTATATGGCTCGCTATGTGGCGAAGAACATCGTCGCGGCTGGACTGGCGGATCGGTGCGAGGTGCAGCTTGCCTATGCTATCGGTGTGGCTGAGCCGGTGAGCGTGCTGGTCGATACTTTCGGAACGGGTAAGGTTGATGAAACGAAACTCGAAGCACTGGTGCGGAAGAACTTCTCCCTGACGCCGAAGGGCATTATTGAGGGTCTTGATCTGCGCAGGCCGATCTTCAAAGCCACTGCTGCTTATGGGCATTTTGGTCGCAAGGGCGAGGGCTTCAAGTGGGAAGAGACGGACAAGGCTGCCGCCTTGGCAGAGCAAGCCGGTGTTGCGACTACGAAGGTGTAGCTTCGTAAGCTTTGATCCACTCTTATGGAATGAAATTGTTGAGAATAAAACGGGAGTCCTTTTCTGGACTCCTGTTTTGTTTTTAAGGCACCGCTATCAGTTGTTGGACGGCATGTTTTTGACTCCACTGCCTGAGAACGACAGTGCGTGCGGGGCGCTCGACAAAAAGATGAAGGGCAACTGAAGCTGGAATGACGATGGCGAGCTTCCAAAGAGCCGCACTCAGGCCGTGGCCGGCGCCGAAGCGATCCATAGTCCAGTCGTTGAACAGGAAGTGGATAAGACAGAGCGCAAAACTGGCTTCTCCCAATAGCACCAGCAGAGGGGCCGACAATAAACGGGAGAGCCAATTCTCCTCGCTCAAGCCGAGGATGATCATCGAGTAGATGGGGATGAATAGACCGTTGTGCATCAGAAGGCAGGGGAAGTGATTCGACAGGACCAGAACGGCGATGAAGCTGACGACGCCGACGGGCGCCAGCCAGGCCGCAATCGTTGGCGTGGGACGAAAACGAAGGAATAACCAGCCGAGGGAGACCCCGGCGAGGAACTCCGGCAACGCAAGGATGGGAAGGCGCTCGATGCGAAAGGCCAAGAGACTACCCGGGATATTGGAGACCTGGAGATGCCACGCAGCTTGCGGATAAAGAATGACGCAGAGTATTGGAAGAGCTAGAGCGAGCAACCAGAAAATAGATACCGCAGAAAGAGCTCTTCCAGAGGTCGATGGCCGGAGGGGAAGGATCAGGAAGGGGAAAGCAAGATAGAAGAACATCTCGACTGAAAGACCCCAGGCGGTGACATGGAAGAAATTAACCATGCGCGACGACCATGACTGAATCAACAGGATATCCGCGATGAAGACGACCAGATGAGCTCTGTTATGAAACTGGTCCAAAGCTTACGTAACCGGCGAAGATCAGACTGACAAGGTAGACGGGATAGATTCTGGCAAAGCGGGCTACCCAGAATTTGGCGGGTGAGCCTCTGCCTCGTTCATACTCACCCGCGTAGGTGAGAATGAAGCCGGATAGAACGAAGAAAAAACTCACACCGATATAGCCAACGCTTATGACACTTTCCAATGGTCCCCAAAGAGAGAATGGCCGGACGAGATGATAGAGTGCAACGTGCATTGCTACAAAAAAAACGGATCGACGTTAGCGCTTTCAGGTTTGGCTTGCGAGACACACCGACTGCGGGTACAGGGTTTCTTAGGTCCAGGATGTCTGGCATGATGTAGAGATCATATCTCTCACCATACAGAGGGCTCCCTACAACCTACGTGTCAGCTAAAGACGTCTGGCCACCGCTTACGCGCATCTTAGTTAGTGTTGCCCCTTACGAAAGAGGGTTTTTTGATGCTGATTCAGTCCGAGTTCGATATTCAGTTTCATCTTCCGCAGGAGTTGACGATGGTCGCGATGCTGCGCCTCCATCCTTCGGTCGATCCTCTCGTGCGTGAAGCGGAAGAATTGACGCTTGAACATATTGAAAGGGATGCTCAGGGGCTGGAGTTGAAGACTCCGATTGCAGCGGAGGAGTATTTAGACAGTTTCGGCAACCGCTGCTCCCGGTTTGTGGCACCACAAGGTACGCTGCGTGTGAGCGGGAGAAGTCTGGTTGAGGATGATGGGCAGCCTGATCCGATCTTTACTGCGGCCATTCAGCATCCTGTCGAAGAACTTCCAGCAGAGACGCTGCAGTTCTTGCTTAGCAGCCGATATTGCGAAGTGGATCAGATGTCGCAGGTGGCGGGCGACATGTTCGGGCATACTTCGCTGGGGTGGGCGCGCGCTGTTTGGATTCGCGACTGGGTGCACAATCATGTGCGCTTTGACTACAACACGGCTCGGCCGACGAAGACCGCTCTGGATGTGTTTACGGAACGCGTGGGTGTGTGCCGCGACTACCAACACCTGGCGATTGCGATGACGCGGGCCATGAATATTCCTGCGCGGTACGTGACGGGATACTTGGGGGACATCCGCTCGCCTTATAGCGGCGCTGGCGACTTCAGCGCGTGGTATGAGGTTTTTCTAAGTGGTCGTTGGTGGACGATGGATGCACGACATAACGAACCGCGCATTGGCCGGGTATTGATGGCAACCGGGCGCGATGCAACGGACGTGGCCATCACAACCAGCTTTGGAATGGCGGAAGTAAAAAACTTCTATGTCGAGAGTTACGAGGTGGACGAGCAAGGAGTTACAGTGCCGCTGGTAGGCGGTGGGACGCGAGACCGGAAGTGGATTCCTCCGCTGGGGCTCTAGCCGAAGATCAATTCAGTTCCGAGTTTGAGTGAACGAAAACGGAGTGTGACGCAGAACGGACGGTAGGAAGATACTGGAATGATAATGACCAGCGCGAACAACATTCCGAGTCTTTTCCCCGGCAAACAGTGGCAGCAGGTGCTGGAGCGCGATGCCAGCGCCGATGGGCAATTCTTCTATGCGGTGAAGTCGACGCGTATCTTCTGCAAGCCTAGCTGTCCGAGCCGCAGACCTACGCGCAAGCAGGTGCAGTTCTTTCCTACGACGGCGGCGGCCCAGGCGGCAGGCTACAGACCGTGTAAGCGGTGCGAGCCGGAGCGGACGATACCAAAGGCCGATCCGCAAGCCAATGCGATCGGAGCGGTGACGAAGTATCTGCGAGAGCATGCGGACGAACGGATGAAGCTTGCCGATGTCGCGAAAGCTACCGGCGTTGGGCGACTGACGATTCTTCGCGGCTTCAAGCGGGTGCTTGGGGTAAGCCCAGGGCAGTATGCGAAGGCGCAGCGGATGGAGAAGTTCAAGGACAAGGTAAGGGAACCAAAGATGCGGGTGACGGATGCAATCTATGATGTAGGATTTGGCTCGAGCAGCAGACTGTATGAGAATAGCGGGGCTCGGTTAGGGATGACTCCGCGAGAGATCCGCAATGGGGCTGCGGGACTTGTGATCCGGTACTGCATTGCGGACAGTCCGCTGGGACGGATGCTGGTGGCGGCGACCGATGTGGGCGTGTGCATGATTGCGTTTGGGGATAGCAATGCCGAAGTGCTGAATATTCTTCAGGGGCGTTTTCCTAAGGCGAAGTTAGTAGCGGAGAAGGGCTCGACGGGATGGCTTGCTGAGGCAGTGGCTTTTGTGACTAGCCAGATGGGCGAACATCCGCTGGCTGCGAATTTCCCGCTCGATGTGCGGGCTACGGCGTTTCAACAGAGGGTGTGGAAGGCGCTGCAGGAGATTCCGCGCGGGGAGACGAGGAGTTACTCGGAGCTTGCGATTCAGCTTGGGTCTCCGACGGCTACGCGTGCCGTTGCGGGAGCGTGCGCGGCGAATCCGGTGGCGGTGATTGTGCCTTGCCATCGGGTGGTGGGGAAGAGTGGGTCATTGACGGGCTATCGCTGGGGCGTTGAGAGGAAACGGCGGTTGCTGGCTGCTGAGAAGAATTGACCCGATCTGCGCTCGACGGGATACAGTAGAGCGATGGTGCAAGCGACGGCGATTGATGGACGTGCACTGTACGCGAAGATCACTCGTCGACTGATCCCCTATCTCTTTTTGCTCTACATTGTGGCCTATGTGGACCGCGTGAACGTTGGCTTTGCCGCGATGGACATGAAGCGGCAACTGCACTTCAGCGATACGGTGTACGGCACGGGCGCCGGGATATTCTTTCTTGGGTATGCGCTGTTCGATATGCCCAGCAACCTCATGCTGCGGAGGGTAGGTACGCGGCTTTGGATTGGGCGCATCATGATCACTTGGGGGATTGTGGCGGCGTGCATGATGTTCATCCATTCGCCGCGGTCATTTTATACACTGCGGTTTTTGCTAGGGGTGGCCGAGGCGGGGTTTGTGCCTGGGATGCTGCTTTATCTGACGTTCTGGTTTCCTTCGCATGAGCGGGCGCAGGCGGTGGCGAAGTTCATGACGGCGACTTCACTTGCTGGAGTGGTTGGGGGGCCGATTTCTAGTGCGCTCCTGAAGCTGGATGGGGTTGGTGGATTGAGCGGGTGGCAGTGGTTGTTTGTGGCTGAAGGGGTTCCGACGGTATTGCTGGGGATTTCGGTGTTGTTTGTGCTGAAGGATGGACCAGAGAAGGCGGAGTGGCTTGAGCCGCAGGAGAAGGTTTGGCTTGCGAGTGAACTGGAGCGGGATCGCGCTCTCTATGGTGCCAGCGAACATCACAATCTGATGGAAGTCTTCAAGATGCCGGCGGTGTGGATGCTGGCTGGGGTCTATGTCGTTATTCAGATCGGTGTGTATGTTGTGAATCTGTGGATGCCGCTGATTCTGTCTAGCCTTGCCGATGGAGCGAGCCGCGATGCTAGCTTGATTGCTCGCTATGCTACGGTGCCGTACGTGCTCGCCGCTATCTTCACCGTGATTGTCGGGTGGAGTTCGGATAGGTGGAATGAGCGGCGAGGGCATCTGGCGGGGTGTATGGTGTTGGCGGCGGTCGGGTTTGCCTGGGCGGCGGTGGCGCATAACGTGGCTGTTGGGTTGTGTGCGTTGTCGTTGGCGGCGATCGGGCTTTGGAGCACGATGGGACCTTTCTGGGCGTTGATGACTCGGATGGTGAAGGGTGCGGCTGCTGCGGGTGGTGTTGCGATGATTACGACTCTCGGTGGTCTTGGTGGGTTTACCGGGCCTTATCTGACGGGCAGGCTGCGGGATGCTACGCATAGCTTTGCAGGCGGGCTTTATGGGATAAGCGGGTTGGCGCTGTTTGCTGCGGTGCTGAGCCTTACGGTCAGGCAGTCAGCGGCACAGAGGTTGCCTGCGAGCGATGCTTTGTTACTGCACGAACAAGAGTCCGGCAAGTAGCTCCATTGCCGTAGAAATACGTGGTCCGGATGGTATTCTTGAGGTATATCTATAGGTCACCACAACGACATTTGAATCAAAGAAATGAGGTGCCGTAATGGCAACAGCAACCATCGATAAGTCTGTATTGGCGACGGAGTACAAGGTCGCGGATATTTCGCTCGCAGAGTTTGGACGCAAGGAAATTGACATCGCCGAGCAGGAGATGCCGGGGTTGATGGCGATTCGCAACAAGTACGCTCCGGCGAAGCCGCTGGCTGGCGTTCGGGTGACCGGTTCGCTGCACATGACCATCCAGACCGCTGTGCTGATCGAGACGATGGTCGCGCTCGGCGCTGATGTTCGCTGGGCGAGCTGCAATATTTTTTCGACTCAGGACCATGCGGCGGCGGCGATTGCTGCGGCTGGTGTTCCGGTGTTCGCCTGGAAGGGCGAGACGCTCGAGGAGTACTGGTGGTGCACGGATCAGGCTCTGCGGCACAAGGGTGGCCTGGGTCCGCAGATCGTGATCGACGACGGTGGCGACGTTACCCTGCTCATCCACAAGGGTGTGGAGTTGGAAAAGGGCGACGGTTGGGTGAATACTCCCTCGGGCAATCAGGAAGAGGGCGTCATCAAGGACCTGCTGAAGAAGATCCATGCTGAGGACGCGACTTACTTCCAGAAGCTCGCCAAGGAGTGGCGTGGTGTGGCTGAGGAGACGACGACTGGCGTTCACCGGCTGTACAAGATGATGGAACAGGGCAAGCTGCTGGTTCCGGCTATCAATGTGAACGACTCCGTTACCAAGAGCAAGTTCGACAACCTGTATGGCTGCCGTGAGTCGCTGGTTGACGGCATCAAGCGCGCCACCGATGTGATGGTGGCGGGTAAGGTTGCCGTGGTCTGCGGCTACGGCGACGTGGGCAAGGGCTCGGCGGCTTCGCTGCGTGGGCTTGGCGCTCGCGTGTTGGTGACCGAGATTGACCCGATCAACGCGCTGCAGGCGGCGATGGAAGGGTACGAGGTTACGACGCTTGAAGAGACGCTGGGACGCGGCGACATTTATGTCACCTGCACCGGCAATCTCGACATCATCACCTTCGAGCACATGCAGCAGATGAAGGACCAGGCGATCGTTTGCAACATTGGGCACTTCGACAATGAGATCCAGATGGACCAGCTCAACAGCGCCAAGGGCGTCACTAAGCTGAACATCAAGCCCCAAGTGGACAAGTACACGTTCCCGAATGGCAACAGCATCTTTGTGCTGGCCGAGGGCCGGTTGGTGAACCTGGGCTGCGCTACAGGCCACCCGAGCTTCGTAATGTCGTCGAGCTTCTCGAACCAGACGCTGGCAGCGCTGGACCTGTGGAAGAACAAGGACACGTACAAGCCGGGCGTCTACATCCTGCCGAAGAGGCTGGATGAGGAAGTTGCCCGTCTGCATCT
>DATDHL010000507.1:0-3745 GCA_036521575.1 Edaphobacter sp.
CTAAGAAAACCGACTTGTCCGGCTACTCTCAAGCCGATCTCAACAAGGTAGCTCTGCGCCTCAATCAACGCCCGCGAAAGACCTTGGGCTTTGAAACTCCGGCGAGTAAACTGCAAGCCAGTGTTGCATCGACCGGTTGAGCCCGCCCCGTTTTCAGGGAACGGGCCGGGCGGCATCGCCCGAGACTCCCGGGTGGCATGGATGGTGCGGCTGCTGCCGGGCATAGGCGGATATTCAGCCACATTTGTGCTCCTGCTTATGATCTGGCTCCATCATCACCACATGTTCAGCCGCGTGCGTGAGATCAATCGGGCAATGTTCTGGTTCAATGGAGCCGCTCTTTTTTTCGCCAGCCTCCTTCCCCTGACTCTTCGCTCCATCATCGAGCATCCCCATGACCCGGCTGCATACATCGTGTACCAGGTCGTTGCCTTGAACGCCATGACCTGCATGACCTGGTTCAGGTGGGCCGCATCGAAGATGCATGGCAGCGACCCCGGCTGGAAAGAATGGGCCCGCAAGCGCAATCGGGTCGCTGCAATTGGCACACTGCAAGCGGCGGTTTTCTGCGCGCTCACATTCGTCTATTTACCGGCTGCCATCGCAATCTATCTTGCAATGCTGATCTTCTTGATCGTTTCCATCAAGACCTCAGGCACCGTGGAAACGGAAGAGGGCTGAAGCCCGCACGATTGAGCGGCAATCCAAGCTTTGTGTCGGTCGGTCCGGCGAATCACGGAGTGAAGATTACGCGCGTGCAATCCGTGACAGTACATCCGCCAGCTGCGTTGGCGCGGAAAAGAATGGCGAATGATCGGTGTCGATGGAAAACGTCTGCCGGCATGGCGAATGCTTCTGCATCTCCCGCTACAGCTTGAGCGTTATAGCGCGATCGCGGTCGCACTCAATGTAATACCGCGGAGTTCGACCCCAGCGCTCTGCCGATGTTTGGACCGATGTTCCAAAGGGCGCACCAGACTGGGCAACGAGGCGCGACTGAGCGAATGCTACGTCTTCATCCGCACAATTTCCGTAGAACGCTTCGCGGCTGTATTCCGGCTTGAATCCGATGGCCCCATCCGCCCGCGGATCAATGGTTGAGGGATTGACCATGCTGTCCTCATCCTGTGAGGCCCAGGTCATCAACGATTCGCCGTTGCACGGCAAGAACGCGGACAAATATACAAGCGCTCCAATTCGTTCGTGGCAACTTTCAGCGGCCTGCGTAATGGCGATGCCACCCATACTGTGGCCCACCAAAATCACCGGCTCAGTCTGCGCGCAGGCGATTTCGCAAATGCGGTCGGTGTAACTCTCAAGCGTGACAGTCGCCGTAGCCGTTTTGTCATCTCCATGCCCCGGCAGATCCGGCGCGAAGACTCTGTGTGCCCCGGCTTCGAGCAGGGGCACGATCTTTCGCCAGCACCATCCTCCGTGCCAAGCGCCATGGATCAGCAGATAGGTCGTGGACATGATCAAGAGCATCCTATCAAAAACCCGACACTCCCTAGTTTTGATACGAGTGGCCTCCAGACAGGACATCTGGATGAGTCTGGCATTAGTCCTGGGTAAACGGCACCCAAAGTCATCGAAAAGACAACTCCTCATAAACGCGCTTCTGTTTACCATTGCGCGCCCTGTTCCCGAAAATGTATGGTCCGCCGCGGGACTGCAAGGGGAAGTTTAGGCGAGGAGACAAGTCTGCGCAAATGTATACGGCCTTTGGGTGGAGACTAGTTCTCCTGGCCAGGATGAGTTGCGCGCGTGTCTGTCCTTCAAAGTCGGTCGGTCGTTGAAGACCATTTTCGGGACCAGGCTTGAGACACGCCGTTGTGACTGTTCTTTCGTCCTTGCTACTCCTGTGCAGACTTCGGTGGGAAACTTCAAGCCGTCGTGGTGGTGCGGGAAAGTGGGAGCGCGCAGCGCTTCCAAGCCGGAGGCGTCTTTTCCGCACCGTTATGATGGCACAGTTGCTGGCCTGTATTCGTTGCCGCTGGACAGGACAGCCCAGGCGATGCGTGCAAGCTTGTTGGCCATGGCGACCACGACAACGTTCTTGGGCGCTCGGGAGTCGAGTGCATCGAGCCAGGCTCCAATCGGTGCTCGGTCGCGCTTGATCCTCAACACGGCAGTTCGCGCACCGTGGATCAGGATCTTGCGGAGGTACACGTTGCCCCGCTTACTGATGCCGAGCAGCCTGGCCTTGCCGCCGGTCGAGTACTGACGAGGCACGATGCCAAGCCACGCAGCAAACTCCCGACCCTTGCGAAAGGCCGCACCGTTACCGATGGCGGCCACGATGGCTGTGGCCACAACCGGCCCGATCCCAGGAATCTGCCGGATACGGACGCAACCCGCGTCGGTGTCAGCGATCTTCTCCAGATCATCCGTGAGCGCTGCGATCTGTTGTTCCACCAGCTTCCACTCGTACCACAGCATGCTGATCAGGTTGCGCATCTGTGGTGTCAGGTCGGCATCTGCGTTCTCCAGAACATCAGCCATCGCAGCTCGGAGCTTCGCTGGCGTCTTGGCAAACACCATCCCGCGCTCCAGCAGGAATGCACGCAGCTGGTTGATCACGGCTGTACGCCTGGAGATCAGCCGATCTCGAACTCTGTGGATCGCCTGCAGATCCAGCTGGTCATCGGTCTTGATGGGAACGAAGCGCATGTTCTTGCGCTCGACCGCCTCGGCAATGGCCTCTGCGTCGATGAAGTCGTTCTTGTTGGACTTTACGAACGGCTTCACGAACTGCGCCGGGATCAACTTCACGTCGTGGCCCTGCTTCCGCAGCGCTCGGCCGAGGAAGTGAGCACCGGAACATGCCTCCACGCCGATCAGGGATGTCTGCATGTTCGCCGTGAAGGTCAGAAGCTGCCTCTGCGTGAACTTCTTCCGCACGAGCACCTTGCCCGCCGCGCCGAGCGCCACGAGATGGAACGTTGTCTTGCCCAAATCGATGCCAACTGAATGTATCTGCATAGTGATGATCCTCCTTGTCAGAAGCTGCCACCACAATCCCTCTACAGCAGCTAAGGAATCAAGCGGCGGACCATCTCATTAGTCGGGTTATCGGCAACATCAATCGCGCACGCTTGAACTTTGAGATACAGCCCAAGGCCGAACGGTTTTTGCGCGCCCTGATCTCATGTTTTGTGACCCAAGTGCGAGTACGTTCAACGAAGTGCCCCCTCCATCCAGCAAGGGGGCACTTCCCAGGCGAACACAAACTCGCCGCTAAAGTTCAACTCCTGTCTTGAAAGTCCGGCCGAAACCCCTTTACGAAGCCCGTCCGATCAACTCCCGCTCCGCCCGCAGCCAATCCTGCTCGGCATGTCCATCCTGCCAGCCGCGCTCCTCCCAGAACCTCTGGGCAAGCTGCGCGATCTCCTCGTGAGACGGCGTAACCGCCCTCACCTCTTCCACCGCTGCTTTGGTCTTAGCCTTGGCCGTCGTCGTCCTGGGTTTCGCCGGCGCCTTCGCCTTCTTCACAGTCTCTGCCATTCCAAATCTCCTTCGCTGGACTAGCCACCAACGTACGGGGCATCTCCTCTAGGATAGGCGAAACCCTCCCCACACCCCAAACCCGGCGTCCCCGCGAGTACCTTCCTTCTCAACCCAAAGTTCCCGGAGATTCACCCCACCTTAAAAATCTGTCAAGCCTCACCACCCTCTATATCCTTTACCTTCAACAACATGCACTTGCCGATTCATTCCACTCAAAACCATATACTAAATATAGGGA
>DATDHL010000508.1:0-6304 GCA_036521575.1 Edaphobacter sp.
ACCTCAGCAAACATGACGCAAACCTCCAACTCTTTCGACTACCCTCATCATAGTTCCGACGCAAAAAGAAAACGCCGCCCAAACCGGGCGGCGTTCGTAACATCGATCGCTCTACAGAGTCGACTCAATCTCAAATCCCCAGGCTTCTAACAACGCCTCAGGAATGTACTTCGAATTCTTGTTCCGCCGGGCCCACTCACGGAGCCGTGTAGACCGGATGTACTGGTCCGGTGTCAGCTTGAACTCTTTTACCACCTGCTCGAACGATGTTACGGTCGGGACAACCGGCCCAATCGGCTCAGGCTTGCCCCAATTCGGATTTCCACGACGCTTCGCCATATTGTTTTCGTACCTCTTTCAAAATGATCAGCCGCACTTCAGCTGCAACCTGGAGAAAAACACACCAGCCTTCATTCTAAGGCATTTATGCCCGAAAATCAAGGAAGAAGCGGGTTCGAGAACACCCTCGCTTAGCCTTACTTGCCGCCCATTTATCAAAGCCTAGGTATTGCCTCAGTTATGAAGCGCGGAAGCATAAAACTTCACCATATCCGCCTTCATCTCCTTCAGCGCATCCACGTTCAAATAGACCATGTGGCCCGCCGGATAGTAGCCAAACGTCACATTGTCCACTAATTTCCCCGGCAGACTCATATGCCCAAGGTCATACTCAGTAGCAAAAAACGGCGTAGCTAAATCAAAATACCCATTGGCCGAAAACACCCGCAGCTTCGGGTTTTTCCGAATAGTATCCGCTAGATCGACAGCCGTATCCGGCGCAGACTGTTCTCCCCGCCCAGGAACGGCCCCGGCCGGCCGATGCTTGAAGTCCCAGGCCTGATTCAGCCCCGGCCCGGACGTGTAATACGTCTCTTGGCTCATGTACTTCAGCTCTTTCTGAATGTAGTCATGGAAAGCCCCAACATACACGCCACTAATCCCGGTGTCCGAAGGGTCATACCCCGGATTCTCTCCCGCCGCATCCGGGTCCCATCCCATGAACCGAGCATCGTACCGTCCAAGCGTCCGCTCATCGTCCCGCAACAATTCTTTGCGAAAACGAGTCGCCGAAATCCTCAGCTTCGACTCCTTCACATATCCCACACTCAATCCGGTAAACGCCGCCACCTTAGCCGCAACAGCATCGAACTCAGCCGGTGACAACTTATCTCCCTGGGCCAGCGCCTCTGCATATGGCCCCCGAGCAAACTGGCGAGCCTGCTGGACCCACTCCGCCATCGACACCGAAGGCTTCACCTTCTTGTAGTGATAGGCAATCGCCGCAAACGAGGGAAAATACCCAATCGTCTCCGCGTCGTATCCCGGATTACGAATCCCGTAATTCATGATCGAAGACAGCAGCACGACGCCGTTGAACGAAACCCCATCCCCCTGTAGAGCCGCCACAAGGCCCCCTGACCGAGTCGTCCCATACGACTCACCAAACAAAAATTTCGGCGAGTTCCACCGCTGATTCGCCGTAATATAACGCTCGATAAACTTCTTGAACGCCTGAATATCCTGGTCAGTCCCGGCAAAATCCTTCACCGTTCCCTTACCCACAGCGCGCGAAAACCCGCACAACGGCGCATCGATAAACACCAGATCGCTCTTATCCAGCAGACTGTACTGGTTCTGCACCCACTCAAACGGAGCAGGCTGTGTGGCGTCCGGGCTCTGCGTAATCACCCGCACTGGCCCAAACGAACCCATGTGCAGCCAGATCGTCGCTGCCCCCGGCCCGCCGTTATAGAAAAACGTCACTGGCCGCGACTTAGCATCCGCACCATCCTGCGTATACGCCACATAAAAAATGCTGGCATTCGGCTTGTCCTGTTCATCCCGAATCAGCAAATTCCCGGCCGTAGCCGTGTAGTGAATCGTCTGACCACCCACCGTCAGATCATGCCTGGTCGTCGAGTTAGTCTCCGGCGGAACAGGAATCCCAGCATCTTCCTTCGTCGCGCCTTCAGCAGAACCGCGCGGCCTACCTTCAGGAGCCTGGGCCGAAGCCGCCGCCGCCAATAAACCCACCAGTATCACCGCCGTAGCCGGCCGGAATATCTTCAACATGCTCAAGACAAACTCCTGTACATTTTCTAGTGCGATCCAAATCGCTAATTTTCGGATGTCAACATCATATCGTCAGCACCGTCTCTTCCGCCCTATTCTGCGGGCATCTTTTTCCATCAATCATCCGTCTACTCCCACCAGTTGCGTCAGTGGACAACAACTAGACAACGAAAACCAAACCCTCAACGAAACCCATATCGGCAAGACCCGACGTTTGAGAGGCTACCAATGAGTACTCCGCTCTGCACCGCCACCGAAGAAGAACTCCTCGAGCAGAACACTACTCCCGCCGAGATTGAAATCTCCCGCCGCACCTTCGTCAAGGCAGCCGGAATCCTCAGCGCAGGAGTGGCCACCGGCATCCCCACCTTCGCCTCGGCACAGGACGCACAGGAAGCCGCTGCCACCGCCCCCCACACGGCGAACCTTACGTTGAAGATCAACGGCAAATCCCACACGCTGACAGCCCTCGACACCCGCACCTCCCTCCTCGACGCCCTCCGTGAACATCTCGACCTCACCGGCAGCAAAAAGGGTTGCGACCACGGCCAATGCGGAGCCTGCACGGTCCTCGTCGACGGTCGTCGCGTCAACTCCTGCCTCACCCTCGCTGTCGCAGCCGAAGGCTCCGAGATCACCACCATCGAAGGCCTCGCCCAAGGCGATACCCTCCACCCCGTCCAGGCCGCCTTTGTCGAACATGATGGCTTCCAGTGCGGTTACTGCACCCCCGGTCAGATATGTTCCGCCGTAGCCCTTATCGAAGAGCACAAAAAAGGCACCCTAAGCACCGTCTCCTTCGAGACCGGCCAGACCACCAAACCCCAGCTCACCGATAACGAGATTCGCGAGCGCATGAGCGGCAACATCTGTCGTTGCGCCGCCTACCCCAACATAGTGGCGGCAGTTCGCGCCGCAGCCATGGGAGCCCGCGCATGAACCCCTTCAGCTATCAACGAGCCACCGCTCCCGATGCCGCCATTCATGCCGTTACTGCCCGCGGTGCGAAGTTCCTCGGCGGAGGCACCAACCTCGTCGACCTGATGAAGTACGGCGTCGAAACCCCGACCACCCTCATCGACATAACCCACGCCACCTCGACCGAGATCGCCAGCGCCTCCAACGGCGTCACGACCATCGGGGCTGGTGTCCGCAACAGCGACCTCGCCAACCACGCCACCGTCCGAACAAACTACCCTCTCCTCTCGCACGCCCTGCTAAGCGGAGCCTCCGCACAACTCCGCAACATGGCCACCACCGGCGGCAATCTCCTCCAGCGCACCCGCTGCTACTACTTCAACGACACCGCCTTCCCCGAGTGCAACAAGCGCAACCCCGGAAGCGGATGCGCAGCCCTCAAGGGCTTCAACCGCATCCACGCCATCCTCGGAGCAAGCGAATCGTGCATCGCCATCAATCCCTCCGATATGAACGTCGCCCTCGCTGCCCTCAACGCCACCATCCACGTCCAGGGACCCAAGGGCAAGCGCACCATTCCTATCGCCGACTTCCATCGCCTCCCCGGCACCACCCCTCATATCGACACCAACCTCAAGCCCGACGAACTCATCACCGCCGTCGAACTCCCTGCACCGAAGTTCGCCAAAAACTCCTTCTACCTCAAGGTCCGTGACCGCCAAAGCTACGCCTTCGCACTCGTCTCCGTAGCCGCCGGACTCGAACTCGACGGGAACACGATCAAGTCCGCTGGCCTCGCACTGGGAGGCGTGGCGCACAAGCCCTGGCGCTCCGCCGATGCCGAAAAAGCCCTCACCGGCTCCCCCGCCACCCCGGACACCTTCCGCAAAGCCGCCGACCTAGCCGTAGCCGGAGCACAGGCCCAAACACACAATGCCTTCAAGATTGAACTCGCCAAGCAAAGCATCGTGCGCGCTCTCACCCTCGCCGCACAAGGAGTCCAGGCATGAACGCGACGCAGGATCACAAGCAAAGCGCCCAGCAGCTCGACCACCGTTACGAAGCCCATCTCAAAGTCACGGGTGCCGCGAAATACGCCGCCGAGTTTCAAAGAGATATCGCTCACGCCTACATCGTCCAAAGCACCATTCCCGCAGGAACCATAACCTCCATCGACCAGGCGGCTGCAGCCAAAGCCTCAGGGGTCCTCGCCATCCTTACGCCCTTCAACGCGCCTAAACTCGCCGAACTCGGCAACGTGAACGTTCTCCAGAACGCCACCGTTCTCTACAGCGGCCAGCCCATCGCGGTCGTAGTGGCCCGCTCGTTACACGAAGCGCAGCACGCCGCAACGCTACTCCGCATTGAGTACAAGCAGCAGCCCGCAAAAGTCGACTTCAACGGCTTACTCAGCGAAGCCCGCCCGCCCAAGCGCGGTGGTTCCGCGCGCCGTGGCGATCCTGACGCCTCTCTCGCCAAAGCCAGCGCCGTCATCGATCAGACCTACTCCACGCCCATCCAGAATCACAACCCGATGGAGCCGCACGCCACCATAGCCACCTGGGATGGCGACAAGCTTCACGTCTACGACGCCACTCAAGGCATCAGCGGAGTTAAACAGGCCCTCGCCCGCGCCTTCTCCATCCCTCCGGAGAACGTTCGCGTTCAGTGCCCCTACACCGGCGGTGGCTTCGGCTGCAAAGGCTACGTCTGGTCCAACACCATCCTCGCTGCCATGGCCGCGAAGGTAGCGCAGCGCCCCGTCAAACTTGTCCTCACCCGCGAACAGATGTTCGGCCCCGTAGGCTCCCGCCCCAATACGCTTCAGCACATTAAGCTCGCCGCCTCCTCCGACGGCAAGCTTCTCCTGCAGCAACACGACTCAACGTGCTACACCTCGCTCATCTCCGATTGGGTCGAAAGCGCCGCCAACCCGACCACGCTCCTCTATGATAGCGAGTCTCTCTCCGTCAGCCACCGTCTCGTCGAACTCAACCTCGGTATGGGAACCTGGCAACGTGCGCCTGGCGAAGCGACCGGCAGCGTCGGACTCGAGATCGCCCTCGATGAGCTAGCCGAAAAGCTCAACATCGACCCCGTTCAACTCCGCCTCATCAATTACGCCGAAAAAGATCCCCGTCAGGGCCATCCATGGTCCAGCAAACACCTCCGCGAGTGCTACGCCCAGGCCGCCGAGCGCTTCGGCTGGTCCAAACGCACCGCCCAGCCCGGCCAACACCGCGAAGGCAACAAGCTCATCGGCTACGGCATGGCCACGGCCAACTACGGAGCCTCGCGCTCGCCCTCCTCCGCCGTCGTTCGCATCCTTCCCAACGGCCGAGTCTTCGCCGGCATCGGCACCCAGGACCTCGGAACCGGAACCTACACGATCCTTGCCCAGGCCGCGGCCAGCGCTCTCTCCATGGACCCAAGCCTTGTCGATGTAGAACTCGGCGACAGCAACCTCCCTCGCTCCGGAGGTTCCGGCGGCTCAACAACCGCAGCCTCGGTCTGCCCTGCCGTCTACGATGCAGCCATCCAGGCAAAATTAAAGCTCATACAGCTAGCCATCGCCGACACCGCCTCACCCCTCCACGGAGCCAGCCCGCAAGACATCGATATCCGCGACGGTAAGCTCTGCCTGAAATCCTCCCCCGACAAATCCGAGACCATCAGCGCCCTGATCGCGCGCAACGGCAACACCCCCATCGAAGCCACTGCCACGTCCGAACTCCCCAAAGACCGCGACTCCTTCTCATCCCACTCCTGGGGAGCCATCTTCGCCGAGGTAGCCGTTGACGCCGACACCCACATGGTCAAGGTCCGTCGCCTCGTCGGCACCTACGACATCGGCACCCTCATCAACCAGAAGGTGGGCACCAACCAACTCGTCGGCGGCGTTGTCTGGGGCATCAGCATGGCCCTTCACGAAGAGACCGTCATCGATCCCATCCACGGCCGCACCGTCAACGAAAGCTTCGCTGAGTACCACGTCCCCGTCAACGCCGACGTCTCCGAGATCGACGTCACCTGCACCAATATCCCCGACTACAAGTTCAACCCTCTAGGCTCCCGCGGCATAGGAGAGATAGGCATCACAGGAACTGCCGCCGCCATTGCCAACGCCATCTATAACGCCACCGGCAAACGTGTTCGCGATTTGCCCATCACCCTCGACAAACTCATGCAGGTGTAAGGCGCATCTAAGTAGAGCATTGAGACGTTCTTAGCGTTTCTGCTTTACGCCATCAACGCGAGGTGCGCTATGAGTTTGGGCCCTCTGATTTCATGGAGTCTCGCGCTGTGGATAACC
>DATDHL010000509.1:0-8206 GCA_036521575.1 Edaphobacter sp.
CGGGTACTCGACGGCGAGGCCGTGCTGGACGGCGAGGGCCTCGGGGTAGCGGGCGTCGTGGCGCAGGAAGAGGGAGAGGGCGGTGCGGGATTCGACGTTGGTGACGAGGCCGTGGGCTGCGGCCTGGCGGAGGAGATCGAGACCCTTCTCCTTGTTGCCGGTGACGCCGGTGATGCCGATCATGATGCGGAGGATGCGTGGGAGGCTGGCGACGGCGAACTGCTGGATGCCCATCGCCATTTTGGCGTCGGCGTAGTCGGGATCGATTTTGAGGGTCTGCTCGCTGTCGTTGCGTGAGGCGAGGCCCTGGCGGGCGGCAGCTACATAGCTGTGGTCGACCAGGGTGATGAAGGCAGCGTGCATGCCGCGGGCGTATCCGCGGGCGAAGTAGGCGTTGGCGTCGTTGGGGTTGTCTTTGATCTGCTGGTCACACTGAGCGATTGCGGAGTTGGTGAGCTGTTCGATGCGGTCTCGTGTGGCCTGAGGGACAGGGACGCTGCGCTTGGAGGTGAGGAAGGAGTCGTGCGCGTAGTAGGTGGTGTCGAGGAGGTCCTGGTGGTAGAGTTCGCGGAAGATGAGCACCATGAGGACGTAGCCGGTGGCAATGGCGCTCTGGGGATTGGCCTTTTGGATGGCTTCGAAACGGGTGAGGGCTCCGTCGTAGTCAAGATTGTAGAAGTGCTCGTGGGCCTCGCGGACCTGTGGGGTGAGGTTGATGGGGTCGGTGTGGGGGTTGCTGATGGGCTGGGCAAGGGCAGGCAACGCAATAACTGGCAATGCGAGGGCAACGGCGAGAAGGACGGCGGTGAGGATGGTGGTGCTGCGGGACTTCAGAATCGTTCGCTCCGTAAGGTTACGGGTATTAGACGGTTGTCATCGTAAACTATAACCTTCCGCCATGCGTGATTGCCTGTAGTATGGCTGAACTGCCCTGGTGGGATTGAACGGATTTTTATGACACGGTTTGAGTTGCTACAGCTGTTGGTAGGCCAGGCGCGGACCAATGGGTTTGAGTTTCGACGGTGGTATGTCGGCAAGCTTGGGCTGCCGTGGAAGAATGCACTGGCAGCGATTGAGACTCTGGCTGAAGGACGGCGCTACTATGCGCTGCTGTTCTCGCATGAGTTTGCCTCGAGCTTCTGGAAGCCGGGTGAGCTGATGACGTTTCAGGTTCCGACCCAGACATTTACTCGAAAGATGCCGGATGGGACGATCGGCACGGTGTATCGCAAGGCGTATACCCGACGCAGTACGCGCGAGGATGCCTGGCGGTATCATCTGCGGGAGCTTGCGGTGGCTGATGAGCCGCTGCGGTATATGCGACGGTATCTGCGGGTGGAAGATGAGCTCGATGATGAGCCGGAGATGGTTCTGAGGCAGGAGCTGAACGACGAGGACTAGATGCATTTTTCGACCAGGTGTTAGCAGGAGCACCACAACAGAGTTGAGGAAGCTCTGAACCAGTCTCATTACCCGACCATTCTGATAAGAGAGCATTCCCTCAGGGGCTAAAGCCCCCATTCCATTGAGCCACTTATGGCGCGGCTGAAGCCCCTTCAAAACGGATTCGGATCGGTACTTATTCAGAGTCTCCCTAGACGCGGTGTGCGGCCCGGATGGTGCCGATCTGCCTGATATGGTGGCGGCCGTGGATGAGGTGGAAGCGGCGCCACTGATGGATGCTGAGGGATCCGAGAACGACGTGGGAGATGGAACGGCGGGAGCCGAAAAGGACTTCGGCCTGGACGAAGAGCTGGTCGATACGGGTTAGTCCGGCGGCGGCTTGCCGGGCGAGTTCTTCGCCTGAGAGTGGTGATGTGTTGGCGGGAGGACAGACCTGCGAGGGAGCTTCGCGGCCGCTTGGGAAGTACCCGAGAGTCGTGACCGTATATTGACGGATGCGTTGCTGTAGCGTGGGCTGGGCGCGGGTGGGGGTTCCCTTGGCCAGGCGGGCATTGACCGCGACTTCGGTGCTGGCATAGGTGAGGGTGAGGTGCTGGACGATCTGCTGGATGCTCCACTTGTCCGGGTTCGTCGCCGAACGAAGCTGGGTCTTTGTGGCATCGAGTCCCTGCAGTGAGGTGGCTATCTCTTGTTGGAGTTGCTGGAGGATAGGGTCCATGGATGCAGAATTACGGTACACCGTAGCCGGAGTTATTGGAGCTGCGTGAGGGCTTTGCGGGCCTGCTTGACCTTGTCGCCCTCGGGCTCAAGTTGGAGGTAGGTGTTGAATTCGGCGATGGCTTCGTCGCGCTTCTGAAGCTTTTGGGCGATGTGGCCGAGGACGAAGTGAGATTCGGCATCCTTGGGCATGACCTTGATCGCGTCTTTGGCACGCCGATAGGCGGCGTTGAAGTCGCCTCGGTCTTCGTAGAACTTCGCTACGCTGAGGTCTTCTGTAACGCGGTCGTCATCGGTGCGGGGATCGACCTTGGGGAGTTTGTGGCGAGTGGTCCTGGTGCTGGCAGCCTTATCGACCCATGGCGCTGACGAAGGGGCGTCGGGATCGTCAGGGGTGCTGCTATCACTGGTACTACTGCTGCTGCTTGAACTACTACTACTACTACTCGGGTCCGAGTCGTACATCGGAGGCGGAGTCTGGGTCGGGAACGGGTGCTCATCGGCGGCCGTTGGGTGGGGTTTTGAGGGAGGTGGCGTGTCGGGGGTGTCGCTTGATGGGAGCGGCTTTGCGGGTTCTCCGGGGAATGGGAATTGCTGGACCGCTGGGGGTTGTTTTTGGTCGGCTGAAGGGACGCAGGGTTTGTCGGCTGCGGGCTTGCCGGAGCTCTGTGTGGGAGACGGGCATGGAGGGGGGTCTGTGGGCTTCTGGGCGGGAGTGGTCTGTGCCATGCAGGCGATCGAAAGCAGCACGACGGCCAACACGGGAAGAGACACGAAGCGGATTGTGGGGCGGAACTCCATCCTCAATTAGATTACTCGTCTTATGCGTCCTGATGCTTGGACGATGCAGAACTGAGGTTTGTTATAGTCAGCATGAAGATGGTGGGCGTTGGGTGAAATGGGGGATTGATTCCCTTCTCTGAACGCAGTCATTCCTGAATCTCTGTGAGTGTGTTTTCGCTATGGTCAATGGTCTTGTTGTTCGTTCTTCGTCTATTCATGCAGCCGGCTGCTATACGATGCGGGCTATTAAAAAAGGGGCCCGAGTCGTCGAGTATGACGGGCCGCGGTTTACCAAGAAAGAGGCGGATGAGCGCTATGCTGATCGATTCATTACGTATTTGTTCAGTTGCGGCAAGAATACGGTGATCGACGGGTTTGGAACGGCGATGTTCCTCAACCATTCGTGCAATCCGAACTGCGAGACCGAGGACATCGGCGACGGGCATATCTGGGTGATCGCGATCCGCGACATTGCACGGGGGGAAGAGCTGACGTACGAGTACAACCTGCATGACAGCGATGATGATGACGCCGATTGCCACTGCGGCGCAGCGAGCTGTCGCGGGACGATGTTCAGCGAGGATGAGGTGAAGCGGCGTGCGCGGCTCGCCAGGAAGAAGCAGGCGGGCAAGAAACGCGCGAAGAAATCCTAAGGGCTGCGAACGCTACAATAGCGGTGCGGCCCTTCGTCGCTTCTTATGGGATATCAGGTTCTTGCACGGAAATATCGGCCACAGCGTTTCGCGGACGTCGCGGGACAGGATCATGTCACCGTTACGCTGATGAACGCGCTGACGCAAGGACGCATCGCGCATGGCTACATCTTTAGCGGACACAGGGGCATTGGGAAGACGACCATTGCCCGTATTCTGGCAATGGCGCTGAATTGCCGGAACGCGATTGGCTCGGCTGAACGGCCAACTGCAGAGCCTTGCGAGGTTTGCGATAGCTGCGTGGAGATTCGCGCGGGCAATGCGGTCGATGTGATCGAGATCGACGCGGCGACCAATCGTGGCATCGATGAGATTCGCGAGTTGCGGGATGCAGCGCGGTATCGCCCGGCGCGAGACAAGTACAAGATTTACATTCTGGATGAGGCGCACCAGATTACGGATGCGGCGTTCAACGCGCTGCTGAAGACGCTGGAGGAGCCGCCGGATCACATCGTCTTCATGATGGCGACGACGCAGCCGGAAGATATTCCGCAGACGGTGCGGTCGCGATGCCAGCACTTCAGTTTTCATGCGGTGAAGCTGGTGGATATTCTTGGAGAGCTGCGCGGAATTGCAGAGCGTGAGAGTGTTGTGGCCGATGAGGGGGCGCTTGCTTTGCTTGCTGAGGCCGGCGATGGGTCGATGCGAGATGCGCTCTCGATCATGGACCAGGCGATTGCGAGTGCTCCGACCGAGGATGGGCGACCACGGCTTGATGCTTCGCAGATTCGCGAGTTGATGGGGACGGTTCCGAATGCGGTCTTCGAGAAGATTCTTGAGGCTGTCGATGGCAACAACAGCGCCGAAGTGATTACGGTTGCGAATCAGTTGCTGGATGCGGGCAATAGTCCTGCCCAGTTGGCGCGGCAGTTTGTGCGATATCTGCGGAATTGCGTGATCGCGAAGATTGCGGGCATTGGAGCGGATGGTTCGGGGCTGGATGGTACGGCGACGGAGCTGCTGCAGATCTCGGCGGATGAACAGAGGCGTGCGGCGCGGTCGGCTGGGCTGTTCGGTGAAGAGGAGTTGACGAGGTTTTTGCAGGTGATGCTTCGAACCTTTGATGAGCTGGGCTATCGGCAGGAGCAGCGGTTTCACTTTGAGCTTGGGCTGTTGAAGCTGGTGCATCTGCGACGGCTGCTTCCGGTGGAAGAGGTGTTGAGTCAGTTCCCTGTTGGCGGATCGGGGCAAGGAAAGCCACGAACAACCACTGTCACTGCTGCCTCTGCGCAGCCTACTGCTGTTCGCACTAGTGCTCCCTTGCCCAGTGCGGTGCCCGCGGTAACTCCTGCGAAGCCTGCGTTTTCTCCGTTTGAGGCGGATCGGAGTCGCAAGCGATTTGAAGGCGAAGCTACTGTATCGGCTCCGACACGGGCCGAGGTTTCGACTCCCGTGAAAGCGGAACATCCTGTCGTTCCAAAGAATGTTGAACCTGTGCATGTTGCGGAAGCCATTGTTGAATCAGAACCGGTGGCCGAAGTTTCGGTAACGGCGGTTGCAGTGGAGATTCTGGGTGGAGGTGCTGTCCCTATTGCGGCGTTAGAGCCGGAGATTTCGTTGGTGACACCGAAGACGGATTCGCAATCTTCGTCACCAGTCTCCACAGGTTCTGCAGAGGAGTTGCAGCGTGTCGCGACTGAAGCGTTGATGAACGCTAAGAGTCAGGGCTCGGCGGCTGATGCTATCGCCGATGCCGAGTGGAAGATTGAAGGCGGTGAGATTCGAGTACAGACGGAGCTCTCGAAGATCATGCTGCCGATGGTGGTGAATCCTGAGGCGGATAAAATCGTTCGCACTGCGTTGCGGGAGGCTGGTGCTGGAGCGCTGAAGCTGGTACTGCTACCCGGAACTGTAGCCGCGACGGAGAAGAAGAAGCCTAGGGCGGCGAAGACAGGCAGCGCGCAGGCAAAGGCGATGGAGCATCCAGTGGTCCAGCAGGCGCAACGGCTGTTCAACGCTGAGATTCGTAACGTGATCGATCTGCGGGATAACGATTAGCGAGGAGGATCGCATGGACTTTTCCGATCTGGGAAAGATGAAGGAGATGATGGGGCAGGCGCGCCAGATGCAGGAGCAGATGGAACGAAAACTGTCGGAGACGGTGGTGGAGGCTTCGAGCGGGGGTGGCGTGGTGACGGTGCGGATGAACGGCAAGAAAGAGGTTCTCCGGTTGAAGATTGAGCCTTCGGCGGTTGGGAGCGCGGGAAGTGACCTAGAACTGCTGGAGGATCTGATCACTGCTGCGGTGAATGAGGCGGGACGACGCGCGGATGAGGCGATCAAGGCTAGTGTTGCGGGGATGATGGGTGGGCTTGGTCTGCCTGATCTGCCGGGGTTGCGTTGATGGCAAGGTTTGCGGAGCCTATGACTCGGCTGATTGATGAGCTTAGGAAGTTGCCAGGGATTGGAACCAAGAGCGCTCAGCGGTTAGCGTTTCATGTGCTGCGGTCTTCTGAGGAGGACGCTGAGAGGCTCGCCGTGGCGATTCGGGAGTTGAAGGCCCATCTGCGGCTGTGCTCGGTGTGCAACAACATTACGGATGTTGATCCTTGCGGGTATTGCACGAGTCCGGTGCGTGATCAGCGAGTGGTTTGTGTTGTGGAAGAGCCTACGAATATTGCGACGATTGAAAAAACGCGTGGTTATGGCGGTGTTTATCACGTGCTGCATGGGACTCTTTCGCCGATTGGTGGGGTGGGGCCGGAGCAGTTGCGAATTGGGAATTTGCTGACCCGGCTGGGGGATTTGGATGAGGTGATTCTGGCTACTTCGCCTACGACTGAGGGGGAGGCTACTGCGGGGTATCTTGCGCAGGAGATTCGCCGGGTCAGGCCGGAGGTGAGGGTGACTCGGATTGCTACCGGGGTTCCGGCGGGGAGCGATATCGAGTATGCGGATGAGGTGACGATGTCGCGGGCTATGGAAGGGCGGCGGGAGGTTTAACCCTCCCGTAGATTTTCGCCGGTCATCTCGCTGGGTTGGTGGAGGTGGAGGAGTTTGAGGATGGTGGGTGAGATGTCGCGGAGGCTTCCGCCTGGTCTCAGAATTGCGTGGTCAGAGGGGGTGGCGTCAGGTGAGATCAGGATGAAGGGGACGGGGTTGGTGGTGTGGGCTGTGTGCGGGCCTCCGGTGAGAGGGTCGATGAGCATCTCGGCGTTGCCGTGGTCGGCGGTGACGAGTAAGTTGCCTCCGCGCTGCTTGACCGCCTGGTAGATACGTCCTAGTTGGGTGTCGACGGTCTCGACGGCTCGGATGGTGGGCTCGAGCTTGCCGGAGTGGCCGACCATGTCGGCGTTGGCGAAGTTGACGATGATGACGTCGAAGGCGGTGTCGTTGACGGCTTTGACTACGGCGTCGGCTATGCCTGCGGCGGACATCTCGGGGGCGAGGTCGTAAGTGGCGACCTTCTGCGATGGGACGAGGGCTCGGTCTTCGCCGGGGAAGGGCTTTTCGATTCCTCCGTTGAAGAAGTAAGTTACGTGGGCGTACTTTTCGGTCTCGGCTACACGGAGGTTGCGGAGGTTGGCGTCGGCCATGACGTTGGCGAGGAGGTTGTCCATGGACTCGGGTGGGATGACGACGGGCAGGTTGAAGTTTTTGTCGTACTGCGTCATGCAGACGTAGTGGATGTTGCTGGGCGCTTGCGCGCGGGGGATTTCGAGTTCGAGTTCGGCGGCCTTTGGCAGGTCGTTTGCGTTGGCTGCGGTCAGGCCGCCGGGGACGTTGGAGTTGCGGGCAAGGACTCGGGTGATCTGGCGGACGCGGTCGGCGCGGTAGTTGAAGTTGATGCAGACGTCATTGTCGCGGATGGGGCCGAGGGGGGCTCCGTGGGCATCGATGACGGTGAAGGGCGGGATGAATTCGTCGGTGATCTCGTTGTTGTAAAGTTCGCGGACGCGGGCGATGGGGTCGATGTAGGTTCCGCCCTGAGGGGTGCCGGTGACCATGGCGTCGAAGGCTTGACGTTCCTTCTCCCAGCGGAGGTCGCGGTCCATGGCGTAGTAGCGGCCGGAGACAGAGGCGATCTGGCCAATGCCGTACTCGCGCATCTGCTGTTCGAGGGCTTCGAGGTGGCCGAGACCGCTGGTGGGCATGGTGTCGCGGCCGTCCGTGAAGGCGTGGACGAAGACACGGGTGAGTTTGTGCTGGGCCGCGAGGCGCAGGAGCGCGTAGAGGTGGCGCTGGTGTGAGTGGACGCCGCCATCGGAGAGGAGGCCGAAGAGGTGGAGGGTGCGGTTGTCCTGCTGGGCGAGATGGATCGCGTGAGTGAGGACGGGCTCGGTGTAGAAGGTGCCGTCGGCGACGGCAGTGTCGATGCGGGTGATGTCCATGCGGACGATGCGCCCGGCGCCGAGGTTGAGGTGGCCGACCTCGGAGTTGCCCATCTGGCCGTCGGGGAGGCCGACGAAGCGGTCGCTGGCGCGAAGGAGGGTGTTCGGGTAGGTCGCAAGGAGCTTGTCGTATGTGGGCTTGCGGGCGAGAGCGATGGCGTTGCCGTGGGTCTCGGGGCGGTAGCCCCAGCCGTCAAGGATGGTGAGGACGATGGGTTTTGACATATGCAAGTGTCAGGATAGCAAGAGTTGGTCGGT
>DATDHL010000510.1:0-5132 GCA_036521575.1 Edaphobacter sp.
ACATCGGCGCGGCCGAATTCCCTGGCGTGGCCGCCCTCGACGTCGCCGCCGAGCTGAGCCGCCATGGTCATCTGGCCATAGCAGATGCCGAGCACAGGCACGCCGGAATCGAAGATCAGCTGCGGCGCGCGCGGCGAACCTTCCTCGTGCACCGATTCCGGCCCGCCGGAGAGGATCACCGCCTTCGGCTTCATCTGAATAAAGGCCGCTTCCGCCTTCTGGAACGGCACGATTTCGGAATAGACCCCCTCCTCCCGCACCCGGCGCGCGATCAGTTGCGTCACCTGGCTGCCGAAATCGACGATCAGAATCTTGTCATGCGCCGAGGCCACCGAAGGCATCGACTCTGCTGCTGGCTGTGCTGCTGTCATGCCAAGCAATTACGCGACGGGGGCAGCGCTCGCAACCGCACAAAACCAACGGCCCACATTCTTCTGCAGGCATCCTTTTGAAAGCGTCGACAAGGTTCATATAGGTCAGTATTATTGACCTATATGTATCAGGAGGCGGCGCAAAGATCTGCGGATATCTGCGGTTGAATGCAGAAGGCAAGATCATCCAGGGCTCCGCCAATCATCTCGCGCATTACAACTAGCCGTCATTCCGGGGCGCGCGAAGCGCGAACCCGGAATCTCGAGATTCCGGGTTCGATGCTTCGCATCGCCCCGGAATGACGGTGCGTTAGCGCATCAATGGAATCCCGCCGCAAGCCCCACGACCTGACCGTCGACGCCATTAAAACCGTGATAGGCCCGGGCCTCGCAGGGATCGCCTTCGCTTGTTCCGCCGCTCACCCAGGCCGCCCGCGCGCGGCCGGCCGACCATTTGACGAACGGCTCGACGCCGGCCGGCAAGGTCGACCTGCAGCTATCCAGGCGGTGATGGATCACGAGCGTGCGCGGCAACGACGCCGGCGAGCCGAGGATCGACATGACATTCTGGCCGCTGCCCGATTCGGCGCTGAGAAACCCCGACGTCAGCACCAGCGCGTTCGGCCGGGCGCCGCGCGCAATCCCCTCCGCGGCGCGGATCGTGCCGCGGCTGGTGGCGATGACGGTGACCGGGCGCTTGATCGCGGCCATGTATTGAACCGCGGCGTCGAGGGGGGTATTCGCATCGACCACCAGCACCGCCAGCCCTCGCGCCGCATAGGCGGTTCGGGTGCGGACCAGCTGGTTGAAGTTGAGCGAGTGGATATCCCCGTGGTCGCCCGCATTGATCGCCCCGTCGCCGCCGGGCATCAGGATCACGCTCGCCCGCGGCGCGTCCGGTTTTATCAATACGGCGCGGGAGCCGCCGACGTTGACGGTTTCATCGGCAAAGGCCGAACCGCAGACGAGGGTTGCCACGGCCCCCAACAAGCCGATCCATTGCGGTCGCTTCATTATGTTCTCCATTCAAATCCGCGCTCGATTGAAATTACGATGTCTTCTTCTTCAGTACCGACACAAAAAATCCGTCGGTGCCGGTGCGGCGCGGCGTCATCAAAAGCCCCTCCGCGGATTGCAGCGTGGCCGCCGCGAAATCCTCCGCCTTGTCCCACAGCACGCTCGTGGTCTGCGATGGCGGCACGATGACAAAATCCGGATGGCGGGCGACGAAGGCGCGGATCTGCTCGCCGTTTTCCGGCGGCAATACCGAGCAGGTAATATAGGCGATCCGCCCGCCCAGTTTTGTCAATGCGGCGGCGCGGTCGAGCACGGTGAGCTGGTCCTTCAGCCGGACCTCGAGCGCCCCCGGGCGCATCCGCCACTTGGCGTCAGGATTGCGCCGCCAGGTGCCGGTGCCCGTACAGGGCGCATCGATCAGCACGAGGTCGGCGGAGGCATGGATGTCGCTCAGCGTGTCGCCCTCGCCCTTCGGGGTGCGGATATCGCAATTGTGGACGCCGGCGCGCGACAGCCGCTCATAGATCGGCGCGAGCTGCCGCTTGTCGTGATCGGAGAAAAGTTACTCAAGGGCCAACTCATAAAATGCTTACCCTCCCTGTTTTTGGTTTTCTTTCTCTTCTAAGTGCCTGCGCGGTTCTCCTGATCGCCTTTCTTCGAGCGCAACGCACCACACGCGAGTTCGCTGAACAGTTGACCCACGCGCGTGAGCAGCAGCATCACCACAAGATGCAGCTCACCCAGCGATCCGAGCTCGATACCCTCAAAGACGAGTTCATCTCCACCGTCTCGCACGAGCTCCGCACTCCGCTGACCAGTATTCGCGGAGCTCTCGGCCTGCTCTCCTCAGGCGTCATCGGTGACGTCGACCCCAAGGCCCTGAATCTCCTCCGCATCGCCGTCACCAATACCGACCGCCTCATTCGCCTTATCAACGACATCCTCGACCTCGAGCGCATGGAATCTGGTCGCGCTCCCCTCCAGATCCGCCGCTGCTCCCTGCATGATCTCTGCGAGCAAGCCATCGAGACCATGACGCCTATAGCCGACGCCGGCACTGTCTATATCGAACTCGTAGGTTCCACTGGCCTCGGAGCAGCTCCCTCCGACACCCTCTTCTTCGATGGCGATGCAGACCGCATCCTCCAGGTTCTGACTAACCTTCTCTCCAACGCCATCAAGTTCTCCCCCACGGCCTCCACCGTTCGCATCCACACCGACGCCACCGCCGAGTCCATCATGCTCAAGGTCGTCGACGAAGGCCGCGGCATCCCCGCGGACAAGCTCGACACCATCTTCGACCGCTTCCAGCAGGTCGAGCCCTCCGACTCCCGCCAGAAGGGTGGCACCGGCCTTGGCCTCGCCATCTGCCGCAGCATCGTTCAGCAGCACGGCGGTTCTATCTGGGCCCAGCGCAACATCGGCGTCGGCACCACGCTCTACGTCATGCTGCCCCGCACCACCCGTTCCACCGACCTCCCCGCCCTCCCCACATCTGCCACCACTCCCGTCGCTTTATCGCTCACCCATCACGCTGAAGGTGCCATCCTGGTCTGCGATGACGACGCAGGCATCCGCACCGTAGTCTCCGAACACCTCACCCGCCAGGGCTACACCGTCATCGAAGCCGTCTCCGGCGACGAAGCCCTCGTTCTGGCCGCCGAGCACCACGTCGAGGCCATCCTCCTCGATCTCTACATGCCCGGCCTCAGTGGCTGGGAGACCCTACAGCGCCTCCGCAACCAGCCCGCTACCGCGAACATCCCCGTAGTGGTCCTCAGCGTCCTCTCCTCCACCCTCCGCCCCCAGCTCACCGGCGACGCCCAGGGCTGGGTCCAGAAGCCCTTCAACGAAAACCTCCTCTTCGCCGAGCTAGGCCGCGTCCTCCATCAGGGAGAAGGCCCGGCTTATGTCCTCTTGGTCGAAGACGACGAAGACCTCGCCAGCGTCCTCACCGCCAGCTTCGAAGACGCTGCCGTCCACATCGATCACGCCTCCACCCGCCAGCAGGCTATCCGGCACTGCATCAACCGCCGCCCCGACCTGCTCATCCTCGACCTCACCCTCCCCGACGGCGACGGCTTTTCCCTGGTCGAGTGGCTCCGTCAGCAGCCTGCCCTGCGCACCCTTCCCCTGGTCGTCTACTCCGGCCGCGAGGTCTCGGACGTCGAGATGGCTAAGCTCCGCCTCGGCCCCACTGAGTTCCTCACCAAGGCCAAGGTCCAGCCCCAGGAGGTAGAAGAGCTGGTCCTCTCCATGGTCCAGCGCATGCGCTCCCGGTTCTCCGACCTCGCCACTGCCGCTTCAGCCTAAGGGACACTCTGAATCAATCCAGAGCCAAACACGTTTTGAAAAGCCGCAGCTTTACAGACCACTGAAAAGTCGTTTTGAAAAAACCGCAGCTTTACAGACTGCTAAAAGGTCATTGTTTTGAAGGGGCGCGGCTTTAGCCGCGCCATAAACCTACTCTAAAACGTGGCTTTAGCCACTGAGGGAATCTTTCCGCGCCCCCCATACTTCTTTCCCTTCCCACTTTAGCCGCGGCTCAAATGGCTCCACAAGCTAAGAAGAAACTTCCCAGTTACCTCCAATAACTTCCGTCGCATGAGAGAATAAGTTCGCTCATGCGACGCATTCTGATCATCGATGACGAGGACGACATCCGCGAGGTCGCGGCACTCTCTCTTGAAGCCACAGCCGGCTGGGAGATACTCACCGCCAACTCCGGAGCCAAAGGCATCGAGGTCGCCGTTGCCCAGCAGCCCGACGCCATCCTCATGGACGTCATGATGCCCGAAGTAGACGGTCCCACCACCTTCCGCCATATGCAGCAAAACCCCGCCATCGCCAACATCCCCGTCCTTCTGCTCACCGCCAAGGTTCAGGGAGTCGACCAGCGCCGCTTCGCCGGACTGGGAGTCGCCGCCGTCCTCTTCAAGCCCTTCGACCCTCTCACCCTCGCCGATCAGATCTCCGAAGTCCTCGGCTGGAGCAAGAACGACCACTCCAACCAACCATCTTCTGAACCAACCGATTAATTCGAACCCGATCCACTCATCTCAGCCAAGGCCCCTCCCCACCATGACCGAGAACCAGCCCGAGCACCAGACCAACAACCTATCCGAAGACCCCGGCAAAGAGATCGATTCCCTTCTCGCCGACCTCTGGCAACGCCATCTTCCCACTCTCCGAGAACGCCTCGACCTCCTCGAACGCACCGCAACCGAGGCCGCAACAGGCACTCTCGAAGAATCCACCCGCGCCGAAGGTCAGTCGATAGCCCACAAGCTCTCCGGCAACCTCGGCATGTTTAGCCACAACAAAGCCGGCGACTTGGCCAGCCAGATCGAGCACATCCTCAAGACTCCCACGCCCGAGACGCTCCTCCTCCTCGCAGGCCTCACCCGAACCCTGCGCGAAGCCCTCACCAACCATCTATAGCCAACCAATCCCACCGTACCCAACTCTGCCCCAAAGAGTCCTTCATAAACAACGAGCGGCCTCCTCACCAGGAGACCGCGTTTTAGAAACCACACTTGCCAGACTTTTTACCACTTAGTGACCAGCAAACACCATCGCTTGCCATCCACTTTTGGTGAAAATACCCTAGTGTTGAGGCTTAGGACTCAACCGGACAAAAGCCTTCGCGGCATTCGTCCAATCCGCCAGCATGGCCTTTGCTAAACCGCTGCCCGAGTGCTCCACATGCATCTCAATCAGAGCCCGCAAGCTCTCCTGCGACTC
>DATDHL010000511.1:0-3589 GCA_036521575.1 Edaphobacter sp.
GGTGGGCTGCGCGTGGGGATTCAGGGCGGTGGCTGCTCAGGGTTGAGCTATTCGATCCGGTTTGATTCGCAGCCTCGCGAGCGCGACCGTGTGTATACGTTTGGCGCGGGAGTGCAGACGGCGGGCGATCCCACCGATGGCGCGCCGATCCGGATGTTTGTTGATCCGAAGAGCTTTCTTTATCTTGCCGGGATGGTTCTGGACTTTGAAGAGACGCTGATGCGGCAGGGATTCAACTTCATCAATCCGAACTCGACGAAGAGTTGTGGGTGCGGGTCGAGTTTTACGGCGTAAGAAGGTGCCGAAAGAGTCTGTCGCGCGTGGAAAGATTCCCTCAGGGGCTAAAGCCCCATTAAGATCGAGCCATTTATGGCGCGGCTGAAGCCGCGCCCCTTCAAAACTGAGACTTTCCGCAGCTTCAAAAAAGAGCCCTTTTCTGCAACCTCATAAGGCTATTTGTGGGTGGGTGCAGTAGCCATCACGACGTCGTCGGTGGCTTTCAAGTGATAGATCTGTGAGAGTACCTGTTTGTAGACTTCCATTGGCGGCAAGAGCGCTTTGGCTCGGCGCTGATCGAGGGTGGATGGGTCTTCGACGGCGAACATCGCCATCGCTCCATTAATGAATTTGAACTGCGAGCCGTAACGCTGGAGTTCTCCTTCGGCGACGAGTTCCTTGTCGATGACAAGGGCGAGGCCGGAGCCGTCGATTTTATTGGCATCTGCCAGCGACTGAAGTTGGGGTAAGAGCAGCCGCTGCCATGGGTGATGGGGGGTGTGGGTCAGGATGAGCATGGCTGCGTTGGATGCGTCGATTCCTACGAGCCCGATGGTTGGCCAGCCGTTCTCTTTGACAATTTGTTGGAGTTCGGAGGTCAGACGAGCGTCGGTTCCGGGGAGTTTCTGAATCATCTCTTTCGTCATGAGAGACGTCTGCTTGCCTTTAGCGAAGCCTCGGACCGCCTGGTCTTCCCTGCCCATCTTCAAAAGCCGATCACGGAGTGCTGCGTCGGTTCCGGTGCCGTTGATCCGGATGAGTTCGTCGTGACGCGCGTTAATCGCGGCCTCCCAGGCTGGGCTTTGGTTCGATTCGATGGGTGGCGTGCTTGAGGGAGTTTGAAGATGTCCGAACGCCAACGCGGGGAGCGATAGAACAGGGACGGCAAGAAGGGGGAGGATTCTTCGGGACATGCCGTATTCTAACTTTCGCAGGTGCGCTCGCATGGCGCTGATGCTCTTTCTGAGACACGCCTAAAATAAGACCGATGGATTATTTTGAATTTTTCAACCTGCCCCGAAAGTTGACGCTGGATGTTGTAGCGCTCGAGAAGCAGTTCTACACGTTGAGTCGCAAGCTGCATCCGGATCGCTTTGCTTCGAAGCCAGTGGCCGAGCAGGATGCTGCGCTGGCGGCGAGCTCGCAGCTGAACGATGCTTATCGGACGCTGAAGGACCCGATTCTGCGGACGCAGTATCTGCTGAAGCTCGAGGGCGTAGAGCTGGAGGAGCAGTCGAAGGCCGCGACGGATGCGGCTCGGGCTACGGGGATTGAGAAGAAGCAGGTGGTTCCGCCGGAGCTTCTGGAAGAGGTCTTTGAGCTGAATATGCAGCTTCAGGAGATGCGCGCGGCCAAGCAGATGGGTGAGGATGAGCCGGAGCTGCGACGGGATCTGATGACTGCCAAGGATGCCTTCGACGCGAAGATGGTCGAGACGCAGGCGGAGCTCGAAGGGTTTTGGACGGCGTGGGATGCTGCGGTGGATGGCGGGGATGACGCGGCTAAGACGCGGGTCAGAGATGCGATGGTGGGGTTGCTGAATAAACGAAGTTATCTGCGGAACCTGGTTCGCGATGTGAACGATGCTCTGGGGCTGTAGGGTTGCCTACTTCGCTGCAGTGATACGTTCGAGCTGCTGGAGGTGGTTGATGTCGTGGCCAGCCATGGTTTCGACGATGGTCCAGAAGGTCATGGTGCCCCGCTCTGGGTGGGTGGTGGGGCGGTGGCGGTCGGTCTCGTCGATGGTGGTGAGATATTTCAGGTTCCAGTTACGGGCCGCGGTGAAGAGCGCGAGCGCAGAGGCGAGGTCGTAGGCGGCGTAACGCTTTGCCCAGAGCTCCTGGTCGAAGGGTTGGATGATGGGGTGCTCTTCGCTGAGGGTTTGACGGAGGCGGAAGCTGAAGACGAGCTCGCAGTCGGCGAGGTGGGCGATGATCTCGCGGGCGCTCCATTTGCCGGGGGCGGGTGGTGCGTCGGCCTGGGCTGGGGAGAGGGGTTCGAGGAGGGTGCGGATATGCTCTGTGGTCGAGGTAATGACTGGAATGGGGTCTCGCCCGTCGAGATAGCTGGCATACGGATTGAGGTCCATGAGTCAACGTATCACGGATGAAAATGCAATTATTTGCAGTGTTTGAGGGGATTTGTCTTCTTCAAGAAGATGGGAGAGATCGGGGAAGCAGGAGAAATTTTAGCGACCATATTGGCTGGCCAACGTTACGATGGCCAGGGTGAGCGTATCTTCGTCGTCGCGCTGTGTCGGCCGAGCGCGTTGCGTGCCGCGTGGCTGGCGTGAACAAAGTCCTTATCGTGCCGATGAGGACTGGGTGTTCGCGTCACCTGCGACGTCTGGCCGTTCACCTTACTGGTTCGACCCGGCGCTCTATCGCCACCTTCGACCGGCAGCGAAGCGAGCGAAGATCGCGAAGCGGAAAGGCTGGCATACCTTCAGGAGGTCACTGGCCACGGTCTTAACGTCAAAAAAAGAAGCCGTTCAAGGTAGTTCAAGAACCGATGCGGCATGCCGATCCCCGAATCACACTCGAACTGTACGCACAGGGTGAGGAGGAGGCTAAACGTGCGGCACAGGACCCCTTCAGCGGGCAGTTTCTGGTTCAGAAGATAGCGAGCTGATCGTCAAACAACGGAAGCCCACCGTTGACCTCGGTGGGCTTAATCTTGGTTGCCGCACGGTGAAGCCCGGGGCTATTCTCGGTGGAGTGCCCTTATCGTGCCCTGATCCGAGAGCATCGTTGAGTCGGATCGTGTCCGCAAGCTGCTGATTCTAAATTGGATTTATTGGTGGACCTGATCGGGATCGAACCGATGACCTCTTCCATGCCATGGAAGCCGCCAAAACGTAAGCTATTGATGGCAGAGTGGTTAGCAGCCGGATAAACCGGAAAAGCCGGCTAAATCGGCGATATTTGACACCAAATTGACACCAAATTTCTTACACCAATTGGGCCGCGGGCTGAACGTGGCGGGTCAGCCCAAATCTCTCTTCTATTTCGTCCCTGATCGTCGTCGCGTCCGGTCGTCAGCTACGGAGAGACGTTGTCATATATATGACTGGTTTTCCCTTGCGTGACGACGTCATGCGCTTGCAAATAGCAATACCAGTGTTTTCCACTGCTTTTGGTGCTTTTGTTGGCCCATCGTCGCTGATTATTTTCAATGAGCCGCGATGAATTGCAGTTTCGCAACTTTCAGACTCGACAGGTAACCCGGGCGATTTCAAACGGTATTTGCTAAGTGCTGAAAGTATTTGGCGTCCCCAATGGAATTCGAGCCCAGATTATCGCCGTGAAAGGAT
>DATDHL010000512.1:0-13665 GCA_036521575.1 Edaphobacter sp.
CCGCAAGCGGCGCGAAGGCGAATTTGAGAAGTTGACAGACGATGAAGTGGCATCCGTCGAGACCATCGTCCGCGAAGCCTTCGAAGGCTTCGAAGGATAGGAGAACGCACCGATGCTGTACGGCGCGTCGGGGACGGTGGACGGGTTACGACGTCCCCTTCGTGAGGCAAGACACATGTCGAACATGAACAGTGAACGCCTCGAGCATTTGATACCCGTTGCAAGTTCCTGATGGTAGAAGGTCCCTTACAGAATCAGGACGGAGTGATTCATATCAAAGCGGCACGTCCCCGGAGTCTTTCAGACAGCGCTCTGGAATTACGCTCACGTGATTTTCATTAAGTCCTTGGTCGGGAATTTGGTTGGCGCCAAATCAGCGAGAACCCGCCCTTTCTGGCCCTCGTGGTGGAGGCGCTGGACGAGTCAGGACCCCTCGGCCTTCCGGCCATCTCCGTCGCGCATTACGGCCAACAGAACGGCGACCCCATGCGCGACCCCGAGATGTGCTTTGAAGTAGTGAAGCCGCCCACCGATGGCGACCTCTCCCTCGACCCGTTCTACTGGCGCAACGACTATGTGGCCGTGGAGCAGTTCTCCCGCTCCATCGCCGGATTACAAAGAACATCGAACGGATGATTCAGAGCGCTACTTCCTTAGAAGCAACCTTGATGACCAGCCCTTCCGAACCTTGCAGCTTGATAAAGTTGTCGACCCGTTCCGTGTCACGACGAGAATCCGTCCCCACGAGAACGGTCCCGCCTTCCGTAACCACCTGAACAGGATGGTGCCCGAAATTTAGGAATATCACCAGGAGTTCGTGGTCTGTAACTCGTTCGTAGATTAGGAGATCGCCTAGGATTTTGAGGGAGCGCAACTTGCCGCTTACCAGTGTCGTGTGTGCGCGCCTGAGAACGATTAATCTGCGATACAGGTTCACGATGGATGTCCCATCTCCTTCCTCAACTTCAACATTCACTACCCGATGATCGGCCACGAGAGGTAGCCAAGGACGACCGTGCGTGAAGCCGGCATTCTCAGAACAGTCCCACGTCATAGGACTGCGTTCTGGATCTCGTCCCATTCCAATCCCGGGCTGTCTCTTTTCGGCGGGATCCCGCACATCTTCGGGCCGGATCAAGGCGTTGGTCATGCCGATCTCTTCGCCGTAATAGATAGTCAATGTTCCGGGGAGAGTGAACAACAGCATAGCTGCGATCGCGGCTTGTGAATGGCCGACTCTAGACGCAATGCGCGGATTGTCATGATTGCCTAGTACCCAGTTGGGCCAGGCTCCCTGCGGCAACGTACTCATGTATCCCGAGATGACTTCGCCTACAGCTTGCGCGTTCCACGCACTCTGGAGCAGAAGGAAGTTAAACGGCAGATTTGCGCCGTTCAAATCCTGTCCGTAATAAGTCATCAGGTCCTTTAAGGGAAGGTATATCTCACCAATCAGGACGCGTCCGGGATAGCTATCAATCACAGCTCTCATCCCCGATACGATATCGTGTACTTCTGGGCGATTTGAGTTGTATACCGGCAGCATACTATTGCCCGACGATTGTCCCGATGCGACGTGAGGATCCGGTGGATTATCGCGATACTGATCGTCTTGATTAAGAGCCACATGACATCGACGCGAAATCCATCTACGCCTTTATCCAGCCAAAAGCGCAATACATCGTACATTGCGGCCCGAACTGCGGGATTGCGCCAGTTCAGATCTGGTTGCTCCTTTAAGAAAGAGTGATAGTAGTACTGCTTCGTCTGTTTATCCCATTCCCACCCTGAACCACCGAAGTTGCTCATCCAATTGTTCGGCTGATCTCGCCAAAGATACCAATTTCGTTTGGCGTTATTCACCGAAGATCGACTTTCCAAAAACCACGGATGCTGATCGGAAGAATGATTGGGAACGAAATCGAGAATCAACTTTAGATCTCGACTATGCGCTTCTTTAACGAGGCGCTCGAAGTCCTGCATCGTTCCGAAGATTGGATCCACACTGCAATAATCTGCGACGTCATATCCGAAATCAGCCATTGGGGATCGATACATTGGCGCCACCCAAATAGCGTCGACGCCGAGTCGAACCAGATAATCGAGTCGCTGGATAATGCCATCCAGGTCTCCTATGCCGTCTCCGTTGCTGTCCTGAAACGAGCGAGGATAAACCTCGTAGATCAATGCGGATTGCCACCAAGCCAGATCGTGCATCTAAGTTACTCCGTGAATAATTTCGAACTGAAAGATTGACCGCATGATCAATGACCTTTGGTATAAGAACGCAGTCATCTATTGCCTCTCGGTTGCAACTTATATGGATGCAAATGGAGACGGCACGGGAGACTTTCAAGGATTGATGCGCCGCCTGGATTACCTGCAGGGAATGGGAGTCACCGCGATTTGGCTAATGCCGTTTCAACCTTCTCCAGGTAAGGATGACGGTTACGACGTCACCGACTACTACAGCGTCGACCCTCGCTACGGTACTCTTGGCGATTTCGTCGAATTCACTCATGGCTGCAAGCAGCGCGGATTGCGCGTGATGATCGATCTGGTAGTTAACCACACCTCCAATGAACATTCGTGGTTCCAGGCTGCACGTCGCGATCCACAATCCAAATATCGCAACTGGTATGTGTGGTCAAAGAAGAAACCAAAGAATGCCGCTTCAGGTGTAGTGTTCCCAGGGGTACAGAAGTCGACATGGGATTATGACCAAGTCGCCAAGGCCTATTACTTCCATCGTTTTTACGATTTTCAACCGGACCTCAATACTTCCAATCCTGAAGTTCAAGCTGAAATTCTCAAGATCATAGGCTTCTGGTTGCAACTTGGAGTCTCCGGCTTTCGCATGGACGCTGTTCCGTTCGTCATTTCGCAGAAGGGCGCAAATGTCGCCAAACCTGAAGAGCAATACGATATGCTGCGCACCTTCAGCCAGTTCCTAACCTGGAGAGAAGGAGAAGCAATCATCCTGGCTGAAGCGAACGTGCTTCCGGATACCGACATGAAATACTTCGGCTCCGCTGGTGAGCGTTTGCAGATGATGTTCAACTTCGAGGTAAACCAGCATCTTTTTTATGCCCTCGCCACCAGTGATTCTCGACCACTCGTTAGAGCAATACGGTTGACGAAATCGAGACCCGCTACGGCGCAGTGGGGCCAATTTCTCAGAAATCACGATGAACTCGACCTGGGACGTTTAGAAGTCAAGCAGAGGAAGGCCGTCTTTAGTAAATTTGGCCCCGATCCGGACATGCAACTGTACCAACGCGGTATCCGACGTCGCCTCGCTCCGATGCTGCAAGGTGATCGTCGTCGACTTGAACTCGCCTACAGTTTGATGTTGACATTACCGGGTACACCGGTGATTCGCTATGGTGACGAGATTGGGATGGGGGACAATCTCGCTCTGCCTGAACGAAACTGTGCTCGAACGCCTATGCAATGGTCTACAGAGCCGCAGGCCGGCTTCACCAAAGGTAATCAGCCGATACTGCCTGTTATCAGCGATGGACCTTACGGTTTTCAACATGTCAATGTCGCGGATCAGCGCCGGGATCCGAACTCACTTCTCAACTGGATGGAACGCATCATCCGCATGCGCAAAGAAGTCCCTGAGATTGGCTGGGGCGACTTTTCCTTTCTTTCGGCGGGCACTCCGGAGGTTTTGGTGATGCAGTACACCTGGCGCAATAACTCCGTACTATGTCTACACAATCTCAGCGGCGAGCCGCGAGAGATTCGATTCTCGATTCAATTCGAAGAAAAGTCATGCATACTGGCTAACCTTTTATCCAACGATCACAGTCAACCCGATCCGGGTGGCCGACACTCAATGCTGCTTGAGCCATACGGCTATCGTTGGTTTAGGGTTTGTGGGTTGGACTACCTGCTCAAACGGTCAGACACTTGACGCGCAATTTGTCGCCAAACGCTCAGGCGCTGTAACGTGGTCAATGAGTGCATTGGTGGCGGTTCGATAGTTAGCGCATGCATGGAAACGAGACGACATCAACCAAATGAAATTTTTGTGTGAAGATCAAGCTCTTTGTTCTTCATCGCTCTGCATCATATGAGGAGATATCGACTCCTTCGAAAGTCGGCCCACGATTCGCCGACTTTTTCACCGGAACGTCATTCGCGAAGGAGCTGCGGCTGGTGAGTCTTGTTGAGTGAAGCTCGCGAAAACTTGAAGGTTCCCGATACCTCTCTCCTGACTGCGGTCCTTGTCATGGCAGCGCTTTACTTTGGTCGGGAGGTCTTTGTCCCCCTCGCTCTCGCTGCCCTTCTCTCCTTTCTCCTTGTGCCCGCCTCTACTCTTCTGGAACGTTGGGGCTTCCACAGGGCTCCTGCTGCTCTAATCGTCGTCTTCCTCTCCCTCGCCGCCATCGCTTCACTGGGATGGATCATGCTCGGACAGGTCTATAACCTTGCCGTGGAGCTTCCGCAATACCAGCAAAACATCACTCAGAAGATTGACTCCTTACATCTTCACTCCGCAGGACGCCTCAGCAATACCCTTGCCATGCTGTCAGAAGAGAGCAGACTGCTTCGCGGCGGGGCTGCACCTGCAACAGGACCGGCGCTCCCCGACGCCCCCAGGCCTCACACTAGGAGCAGATCGAGACCCGCCTCTGAGCCGAGTAAAGATCAGCTTTCCCCGCTTACTGACCAGCCCGTCACGGTGCGCGTAGAGCCTGCGGAGGAGTCTGTCATCAATCTCGCAAACCGCACGGTCACGCCTCTCATTCATCCTCTTACGACTACCTTTGCAGTCGTCGTCTTTCTTGCCTTCATGCTGGTAGGCCGCGAAGATCTGCGCGATCGTGGGATACGCCTAGCCGGCAGGGGGCGCATGCAGGTCACGACCTCGGCTATCGAAGATGCAAGCTGTCGGGTTGGCCGCTATCTCCGCATGCAGCTCATTATCAATGTCGTTTTCGGAACAGTTGCCGGCTTGTGTCTCTGGTTCATCGGCGTACCCAATCCCCTGCTTTGGGCCCTTCTCATCTGCATCCTTCGTTTCATCCCCTACATCGGTATTTTTCTGGCTGCGGCCGGTCCCCTTCTTCTCTCCCTAGCCGTTTCGCCGCACTGGAACGTCTTGCTCTGGACTGCCATCATGTTCTTAGTGCTTGAGCTAATTGTGGGAAATGTTGCAGAGCCCCTTCTTTACAGTTCATCAACCGGTCTCTCTGCCATCGCCGTCCTGATCGCAGCTATCTTCTGGACGCTTCTCTGGGGCCTCCCCGGTCTACTCCTCTCGACTCCGCTCACCGTCTGCCTTATCGTCATTGGCCGTCAGGTCCCTCAACTGCAATATCTTGACGTCCTGTTCGGGGACGAGACCGCGCTGCCGTCCTCCGACCGGTTTTATCAGCGCATGGTCTCCTCCAATACCCGCGAAGCACGGGCCATCCTGCAAGGACTTCTCGCCAACCAGTCCAAAGAGCAAGTCTACGACTCAGTAGTGATTCCAGCCCTGACCCTCGTCGAAGAATCCCGCCACGCAGAGGATTTGACAGCTACACGCGCCGAAGAAGTTCTACAGGCCATCGAGGAACTCACTGAAGACATCGCCAGTCGTAACGATCTTCCCGAGCCTTCTCCAACGAATACATCCAAGCTCATCGTGTGCATTCCCGCTCGTGACTTAGCCGACGAGGTCGCTTGCCAACTTGCGAGCCACATTCTCTTCCCTGCTTCCATCGTCCGCGTCATCTCCGCCGATGTTTCCACTTCTGACGTCCTGCAAACGCTCGATAGCCTTCATCCTGACGCCATCTGCGTAGTTGGCGTCCCACCTCAGTCTCTCCGTCACATCCGCCTGCGCTGCAATCAGGTCCGTGCCCACTTCCCTGAAGTTGTTATCCTCGCCTGCCTCTTCAGCGAGGAATGCGATCTTTCTAATATTCGGAGTCGAGTCCCCACCGAAGATGCTCAGCACGTCGTCTGTTCGCTGCAACTGATGGAGGAATACCTTTCGTCCCTCCTCTATCCTTCGACACCGCCCGACGAATCTTCACAGAAGCCTGAGGATGTTGCCGACGCGACAGAAGACCTATCCGAGTCACTCCTCGAAATGCAGCGCGTCGACATCCTTGATGATTCCAAAGAAGGGGCCTTTCAGCGCTTGGCGAATAACCTCGCGCGTTTCTTCGACGCACCCATCGCGCTCGTCACTGCGGGCAAAGAAGAGAGACACTTCTGGGAGGCCAAGTGCGGGCTACCGGACGATGCCCTCTCCTTCGCCGACCCTATGCATGACCCTTCGGTACTGACTCGCATGGTCTCCACCGAATCCGTCGTTGTGATTCCCGACATCGCCGAAGACTCTGTCTCCGCTAACGAACCCTTTCTTCGCCAACTTGGCATCCGCTTCTACGCGGGCGTCGCCCTCAAGTCTCACGACGGCACCGTCATGGGTTCTCTCTGCGTCCTCGATACTCGTCCTCGCCAGGTCACCGAAAAACAGAAAGAGATGCTGCTCTGGATTGCCGAGGTTGTCACCACTGCCATCGAACTCCAGAAAGCCGCTCCGCCTTCTGAGACGATCCTGGAAACGGCATCTAATTCTGTCCGTCAAACGTGAAACCTATAGATGAGAAGGAGCCGCCGCTCTCGAACTCCATTTGAGTCGATACAGCCTTGACGTATGCCGGAGAGATCAGTGTCAGGCCTGCGAGGTCTGATAGAACAACGCAGCACAAAAAGCGATCGGCCCTAGCTGGGATCCTTGTGTCGCGTGGTCTCTACCCCGGTAACGACACCAATACCGAGCATAATCACCGAGATTGCCAGGATGTAATGCTGGGAATATGCATCCGGTGCGCTAGATAAGCCACACCAGCAATCAGAATTAGATATCCAACGGCATAAATCCCAAATGACATGATCTCTCCACACAAGAGAATTATGGTCCGTCGAGGATAAGATGCGATATTTAGCCCGGCAACAAAATAATTCTTTTGCTCTTCGTTTCAGCACCATCGTTGACTTGTCGACTAAGTTGTCAGGAAAGGGATTGAAGATTGATCCTCACGAATGACAACAGAAGGAGGACGTGATCGAAGCTGGTAGATAACCCTTCGACATTCCAGTGCTCAGGAGCGTCCTCGGCCGGCGACCGGCACTATCGACATGGCAGAGCCGCTCAACCACCAGCGCACCTAAACCGAAATCTTTGCATCCAACCCCCTCAGGCAGAGCGCGACTGTGAGTTCTCCGGCTGCAAGATTTGACGCTTTCTCACCGCAAGCAATAACTCGTCAGTTGCCATTCTGCGCACTTGGCCGGCCAAGCGGATTCCGAAGCGTCTGGCTACGGCCGCCAGGTTGGTAGAGACACCGCGACTCAATCCTTCCGAAGCCGCAGAAGAGCTCTGTGCCCTAAGTAAAGAATTTAGGCACCCGCAAAGTATTTAGCAGAGGAGTCTACCATTGCATCCCATCCCATTTCCGGTTCAACGCCACAGGCGCAGCGGCGCATCTGGGATTTCGTCTCTCGCTTCCCGCTGAAGTCCCTGTGGAACCTACAGGGCATTCCTTTGGTTACGGTCGCCAAACGCACATGGAAGGCTGTGTTCGCTGACAACCTTCTTGGCCGCTCCGCCGAACTAGGGTTCTACTTCCTCTTCGCCCTCTTTCCTACCCTATTCAGTGCAAGCTCGCTCCTCGGTCTAGCCGCCCGCTCCGCTTCCACTATTTACGTCGATCTTCTCCGCTACCTCGCCCTTGTCATACCGACCTCTTGGCACTGTCCTCGTGACCTTCAACGAGACCACCGCCGCTGCATCATCCGGAAAACTCACCTTCGGCCTCATTGCCTCCATCTGGTCCGCCTCGGTCGGCGTCTCGGCGATCCAGGAAGCTCTCAACACCGTCTACAAGGTTAAGGAAACCCGTTCCTATTTCATGGCCCGCCTCTCCGCCATCGGTGTCACTATCCTCCTCTCGGGGATCGTCACCCTCATTCTTGCTTGCATGCTGGGGGGAGACTTTTTCGCCGTCCTCGCCCGTCACTCCATAGGAAATCATTTCTTTGCGGCCCTTGTCGCTCTGATCTCCCGCCTGATCGGGTGGCTGATTGCGACCGCTCTTCTCACCCTTTCCTTAGCGATCATCTATTATTGGGCACCCAACGTAAGAAAACATTGCTGGCGCTGGCTCTCTCCAGGCGGAGCCGTCGGCATACTTTTCTGGCTCCTCGCCTCATTGAGTCTCCGCCTCTATCTCCACTTCTTCAACGTCTACTCCTTCACCTATGGCTCTCTCGGAGCGGTCATCATCCTTCTCATGTGGTTCTACATTACTGGTTTTATGATTTTGCTAGGTGCCGAGATCAACAGCGAGATAGAAGCCGCCGCCGCCGAAATACGCCTCACCACCACCTGTCCTTCTGATCCAGTCACCAACTCCGCCAATCCGTCATCCTGAACCCGATCAAGCATCTCTATTCCATTGAGCTATTAGCAACACAGCAGCAGTCATCTCCGCGATCCTCGGTGTGTCGTGATGAAACTAAACATCCGCCGCCCGATGGCGGATCAATCCTTGACTCTTCCCCGCCATAGGAGCACCTGATGCGTCCTTTCGCTCTACCTTCCAAACCGTTTGGTACCAACAACCATTTCCTCCCTTCTTCTTCTCTGCCCGACAGTAGGGATCTCTCTCGTGATGAACTGGCCGAGGCCTGCGACGCGGGGGCCTCAGGATAGTGCCTTCACACTCTAACCACGAGTTTCTAGCCTCAATGTGAAACACAACATTTGGCAGCCCCTGTAGATGCGTAGCAGATGTAGATGCTTTGTTCGTTGAAGATTTATTCGAGACTACTCAAGCGGGGGGGAACGCATCGCACCTAGTTAGCTGAAGGTGGCAATATGAAACGGTTTCCGTTTTTAGTCATCACTGTGCTGTCGATTGGACTGGTCCAGTCCGGCCTCGCTCAATCAAATGGTTTGCCAACTAATAGCGCCCCGAAAATTCAAACAAAGCAGGAGAAGAAAGTAGAAAAGACGAAAGGTGAAGGCGAGTAAGGCCCACTTCGAAAGCTCAGAGCGGTGACAAGGGGAAAAACACCACCTCGACACCGGACGCAGCCTATGCCGCAGCCTACAAAAATGGAAAGGTAAAGCCCTAAAATGCAGAGTCCGAATGACACCAAAACATGAGAATAAAGCCTCGGACGCCGGCGGTTCACTCCGGTGCGGCTCCTGGCCTCCACCCGATGGAAGAAACGGTTTTCACGTGTCGCCGAGGTGCAGCCTTTAGATTTTGGTGCGCAAGAGACGATGCCTTTTGGACGGCACCCACGACCTGAAGACTCCGTTTGCTCGGAACCAGCCTATTTACAGCTAGAGGAAACAGGACAACACATAGGCCGTCCGATGCCTGAATTCGGTAATCAGCATAACTTCCTCCGGCACTCGTGAGTGCGTATGGCGGAGCGTGCCTGCCGACCACTTCGAGCGCCCATCACCACCGCGGCGCGCATCCTATAAAGAGGTCGCGGGTGAGACTACACTCTCATCGGCTTTTGCTGACCGAGTGCTTTCAAAGGAGGCCTCCGATGAAAATCCACATCCAAGTTGCGGTATTTGCACTGACTGCGGTTTCTGTGGGTGCCTTGGGACAGTGTGCAAAGCCGGGGCTAAACCCATATTGGGACGCAGGTAAGAGCCAGTTCAAATGTATCGATCCCGCTGCGGTAAAAGGATCTGTTACCGATGAGAGTGTTTCCCCCAAGGGAGACAAGGATCACTGTAATAAGGTTCAGGAAAACCTCTTGAAGGTATGTCCACAGTCCGGCGAAGGCAAGACCTGCAGGGACAGAGCCAAATCCCTCTATAAAGCATGTTACAAAGGCTCTAACGATGGTCGTGAAGACCGCAGTGGATCGACGGGTACTGCTAATCAACTGAGCAACACCGATACATCCGTCTGCATGACCATTTTCACTCAGCAACAACAGGCGTGTCAGTCGCGCAAGCTGCCTCCGCCATCCCCCGGCCAACCGTATGTTCCCGATACCTGTTTACAGGATGCAGTCGCGGCACAGAATAAATGCCTCGCAAATAGCCGCTGATTAGGCCCACCCGAAGCGTCGTCAGAGCAACCAACGCTGCTGCGTTGGCGAACCGGTTCTTCTGTCCGTTGGAGAAAAAGCAAACGTGAGTTCGAGATTCAGCTTATGCAGCAAAGGCCATCTCTTTCAACGCGATTCCCTATCCTAAGGTCGTCACCGGCCCCAAAAGAAACATCCAGTCTGGATCCAAGAATTTTATAGCGACGTGAATTGCCTCAATGGCAAGGCACGCCATTCCTTGAGGTCGAGCCAAGAAGGTACGCTTCCGTATCCTCAATGCCGTCAACTCTCGTTTCTCCCACTTGAGTCTTTCAATGCCGCTTCCTTTTGCCTTTCTGCATGGTCCGCAACCCGGTGTAGACCCTTTCGCATCCAAGACTTAGAGATGAGCGTCCTAAAAGTTGCAGCCTGTCTTCTCGCCATGTCTTTCGCCCCAGCACTTAGAGCTGACGACAAAGCACGCTTCGACCTGGCGGGCCCTACGATCGACATTCGAGTTACGCGAGGAAATTCGACGCTCCCCATCGCTCAGGTCCCCAACCTTCAGCCAGGCGACAGGATGTGGATCAAGGCTGATCTCCCGCCAAGCCAGTCAAACCATCTGATATTGATTGTTGTCTTTCTTCGCGGCACCACTAATGAGCCTCCCGACAATTGGTTCACAGAAATCGATACCTGGGAAAAGAAAACCGCTGAGGGAACAAACGTCACCGTTCCTAACGAAGCTGAGGAGGCCCTGCTTTTTGTTGCACCCGAGACCGGCGGCGATTTCAAAACTCTTCGCTCCGCCGTTAAGGGTAAGCCCGGCCTCTTCATTCGTGCAGATACCGATCTTAATGAAGCATCCTTCGAGCAGCAGCGCATTGAGCACTATCTCGCCGCTATGAAAACGGCCCCGCAGGATGACCCGAAGGCCATTCAGGAACACTCCGCGAAGCTAGCAGCCACCTTGGCCCTCAAGCCGAACGCCGATTGCTTCAAGCAACCCATCGATCAACAGGTTCTCTGCCTGACCCAGTCCAGCGCCCCCGTTCTTCTCGATGACGGGCATGGGCAAAGCACTGCCGAAGCAATATCTACCGGTCCATCCTCTGACTTTATCAATGCTGCTTCCTACACGCAGCCGGTCGGAGCGGGCCTTTATTCCGCGTATGTCGGCGCAGTGGTTGATCTCGTTCACCTTGTCGGCATGCTTCGTACAGCGCAGTACCAGTACATTCCCGGACTCAGCTTCCCGCAGGGATCCTCACTCAGTCTGAGACTCAATGCGCCGCCCTCCTTCCATAAACCCGAATCGGTCATCGTCATAGGTCTGCCCGCCATCCAGAAGGCCAAGCTCCCGCCGCTTCGTCCGCACGATGCCAACCAGGTCGCATGTCTATTGCAACCAAAGATGACTATTCCTCTGGAAGGCGCGCCTCTTGTCTTTTCCAGCAGCTTCGCGCACGGTTTGGTTTTACATCTCAATCGAACAGGCACGCCTACGGACATACCGCTAACGCCTGACGCCTTCGAAGGCGGACTCGTCGTGGCAAAGGAAGAGAAGCGCGAGCCGCTGGTCGACGTACAGCCTCAAGGTGATAGCGCACTATCCGCGAAGCCTGACGTTAGGATCGGAACGACAACCGATTTGACTATCACAGGTACCGTCCGGGGCTATTGGGGATTCAATCCCTTCGAAGGCCCCACCATTACGCTCCAGCAGGTTAGAGGTAAGGATTGGAAGATCGTAGACAACGCCCAGTTGCTCGCCGGGCAAGAGAATCACCTCACGCTTAAAGGTGACGGAAGTGCATGTATCGAGCACATTGCCCTGACAAGCGACAATGCAAAAGATGTAGACGTCTCCTTCAAACCTGCCACAGGCAAGGATGCGAAAGACACATTGGCGTTGGACGTTTCGCTCAAAACCGTTCAGCCCGGCGGTTATTCGCTTGCGATCCAACAGTACGCCGCCCCGGAGAGAGACAAAGTCCCACTCACGGCGTACACCGCCGGCATTAACCTCGATGCCGTCAAGATCCATAGTGGCGACAAGACAGCAATACTCACTGGCCAGGGCCTCAAGGACGTGGTCTCGGTCGAGATCGAGAAACAGACCTTCACGCCCAGCGCCGAAGGCAACGACGACAAGACGATACATCTTGAGGCCGACACTGGTATCTCGCCCGCAGATGGTTCCAACGCGACGGCGAAGCTGAAAGACGGCCGCACGATGCCCATCAAGATCTCCGCCGAAGCTGCGCGCCCTGAGCTTAAGCTGCTTTCATTCAAAGCGACATCTGTTCAGAAGGATGGCACATTGCCCGTCGGCTTTGGCACCAAAGACGACATCTTACTCGAAGGTAAGCTCACCTTCGTAGTGCAAACGAAAGACGCCTTTCCCCGTACACAGACTATTGAGGTCGCTACCGCCGATGGCTCAGTCCACACCGTGCTCTCGCTTGCAACGAATAACCTCGTGCTCCAGGACGATCATACGGCCGTTGCCACGTTGGAGCCTCTAAAAGCGTTCGGTCAATCGGCATTTGGCAAATTGCAGATGCGTCCGGTTGCGGCAGACGGGACGCCGGGAAGCTGGACGCCGCTTGGCATTCTTGTGCGCGCCCCGCAGATCACAGCGATCCATTGCACCACGGCGGACGCTCCTACCTGCACTGTCGAAGGCAGCAACTTCTTTTTCGTGCAATCCTTCGCCGCAGCAAAAGATTTTTCCAATCCGACCGATGTACCCACTGGCTTCGCCGAAAATAACTTCGCCGTGCCGACACCCTCCGACGGAGCAACGTTGTACCTAAAACTGCGCGATGATCCCAGCGCCGTCGCTACTATATCGCTGCCCACACCTGTGCAGAAACTGACATCGTCCCCCTCATCAACTTCTCAGACTGAATCACCAGCACCTGCGGTCCAGGGCACGACAACGGCACCTTCATCTAAATCTGCCCCCTCGCCTAAGCCTGAACCGTCGTCGACGCCTTTGCCTCAAGAACAAAATTGAGGCCTCGGTCAGGCGAAACATTGCAACGCCTTGCTGCTCCATGCGCCGCGCCTGACAATTCGATGGGGCTGGTACACCGCTGAAGAATCACGGAGTTTCTCTCCCAGACCGACCTACCCTTTGGCATAACTACATCCGCGCTCCAACAGGGTCGGGAACGTCGATTCACGGTAAATCGCCGAGAGGAAGTGAACCGTGCCAACCGGGGCACTCAATGAGCGCTACGGCCTGTTAGCGATAGCTGAATGGGTCAGTTACTTGTCTGGAAAAGCCCACTATTCGGCAACTTGCCTTGATCTCATTTGTCGATGAGTGAGCTATAGATTTAGCACTCGTTGAGAATCGGCAACGGGTCAATCGGCCGCAATCATGTGTCCGAGATGCCGGTTCTCGGCCATTTGCCAAAGAGATTGATTGAGCTGAATGGCTCAATGAGTTCTATAAAAAGGGATGTCAAGAAAAAAGTTCTCCCTCGACCGGACGCCGAGAAGATTTTTGTCTCGAGATCCAGCCCACTGCCTGTGAGCGTGCCCCTCGGTTCGCTCGAGAGGTTGGTTGGGGCTTGTTTG